>DATLWA010000248.1:0-7210 GCA_035576905.1 Gemmatimonadales bacterium | reverse complement strand
TGCCCGCGAAGGGCCGCGAGATCCCGGTGGCCCGGGCGCTCGTCAATATCGCCATGACAATCGGCCCTGACGGCCGGCTCTATGTCCTCGGGTCGGCGGACTCCAACGCCACCCGCTTGCGACTCGACGTATTCGACACCGCAACGGGCGCGCCGCTGTTGAGCCGGAGTCTGGCCGGCACCGAAACCGCGATCGCCGCGGACGCGCGCGGGACGATCGTGGCGCGCGACGCCGACAGCCTGCTGGCAGAGCGGCCGGCCACGGCCCGCGAGGCGTTCGGTCCGGCCTTCGCCCTGCCCAATCTCGCGGGCGACACCGTGCGCCTGGCGGACCTCGCGGGCAAAGTCACGCTGGTCAACTTCTGGGCTTCGTGGTGCGACCCGTGCCGCGCCGAATTCCCGCACATGGCCGATCTGTACCGCGCGTTCGGCCGCGCCGACTTCGCCATCGTCGCGATCTCCGACGACGTCGATCACGCCAAGATGCTGGCGTTCGTGAAGGAGTTCGGTCCGCCATTTCCCATTCTCGTGGGCGGCGGCGCGATGAAGGGCACGTATCACTATCGCGGCCTGCCCTACTCCGTGCTGCTCGACCGTCACGGCCGTGTGGTGGAGCGGATCTTCGGCTTCGGGGGCCCGAGCGAATTCGCGGACCTGCGTACGACCATTGCCAAGGAGCTAGCCGCGCCCTAGAGTTTGGCCGTGGCTGCGCTCCCCGTCATCATCGATACTGACCCCGGCATCGACGACACGCTCGCCCTGCTGCTCGCGCTGCGCTCGCCCGAGCTCGACGTGCGCGGCATTTCGGTGTCGTACGGCAACACGATCGTGGAGCACGCGCACCGCAACGCGCTCGAGATCCTGCGCCGCACCGGACGCCGTCTGCCGGTCGCGGTCGGCGCGCGCCGCCCGCTCAGGCGTGGGCTCGCCGTCGCCCTCGAGACGCACGGGCCGTCCGGCCTCGGCTACGCCGCGGTGCCGCCTCCCGGATCGACGCTCGACTTCGTGAAGCCGCTGGAGCGGCTGCTCGCCGACCAGCCCGGACCGGTGACGCTCGTGACCCTGGGACCGCTCACCAGTCTCGCGCTGGCGCTGCGGCGCGATCCTGAGGTGGTCCGCGCCAAGGTGGCGCGCCACATCGCGATGGTGGGCGCCTTCGGCGCGCCGGGCAACACGACGCCGTTCAGCGAGTTCAACGCCTGGTGCGACCCCGAGGCGCTGGCCCAGGTGCTCGCGGCGCAGCTGCCGAGCGAGCTGGTGGGCCTCGACGTGACGCGCAAAGTCGTGGTGACGGCCAAGGAGGTCGAGCGCCTCACCAACTCCGATGATCCCGACGCGCAGTGGCTCGGCGAAGCGCTGCGCTTCTACGTGGACTTCCACCGCATGTACGAGGAGCTGGAGGGCTGCGTCGTGAACGACGTGCTGCCGATCGCCGCGCTGATCCGCCCCGAGTGTCTCATGTACCGCCCGTTACTGATCCGGGTCGACCTCGACGACGGCGATCACCGCGGTCACACGCGGATCGATCCCGACGGCCAGCGCGCGCAGGTCGCATCCGACGTGCGGCTCGGGCCGGTGCGCGAGCTGCTCACCGAACGGGTGTTGCCGTGGCTCGCACACTCGGAGGTCGGATCGTGACGACGACGCTGCCTCGCAAAGTCGCCGTGATCGGCGCCGGCGACATCGGCTGCGGCTGGGCCGCCCTGTGCGCCTCGGCGGGCTGGCCCGTGACGATCTACGACACCAACGCGCGCGTGGCCGAGCGGGCGTTCAACGAAGTGCCGCGGCGCGCGCGGGCGCTGGTGGCGCTCGATCGCGCCACGCAGGGCATCGTGGAGCGCGGGTTGTTGGAGTACCGCCAGGGACGGAGCCTGCTGCAGGCGGTGCAGGACGCCGACTGGGTGATCGAGGCGATCAGCGAAGACCTGCTCGCCAAACAGAAGCTGCTGGAGTCGATCGAAGGCGTGGCGGGCGAAGGCGCGTTGCTGTCGACGTCGTCGAGCGGGCTCGCGCCGCACGACGTGTTCGCCCGGGTGCGGCGGCGCGATCGCTGTATCGTGGCCCATCCGCTCAATCCGCCGGAGCTGATCCCGCTGGTCGAGTTGGTGCCGGGCCCGCAGACCAGCCCCAACACGGTCGCGCGCGCGCAGGAGTACCTGCGGCAGCTGGGCCGTATCCCCACAGTCTTGAAGAAGTCCGTGCCGGGCTACGTGGTGGGACGCATCTCGGCGGCCGTCTGGCGCGAGTGCATCGATCTCGTGTTGCAAGGCGTGATGTCGGTGGACGATCTCGACCGCGCCGTGTCGCTCGGGCCCGCACTCGGCTGGGCCGCCGCCGGCCCGCACCTCACCTATCACCTCGGCGCGGGGCCCGAAGGTGTGCGCGGGTTCCTCCAGCACTTGTTGGCGACATTCGAGGAGCGCTGGAGCCAGCTCGCCACGTGGCACCGGCTCGAGCCGGAGCAGGAGCGCGCGTTGGTGCAGCTGATCGAGCAGGCGTACAAGGGGAAGGTCGACTTCTTGCGCGATGCGCGCGATCGCCGCCTGTCGGCGATGCTGAAGGCGTTGGAACAAGCGCGAACTGCCTAAGCGCCCTTCTTCTTCTCCCTGATCATCAGTACCGGCACGAAGGTGCGGTGCCGGAGCTCGCTCGCCACGCTGCCGCGCACGACGTCATCGAGTCCGCGGTGGCCGTGTGTGGCCATCGCGATCAAGTCGCAACCCTCTTCGGTCGCCGCCTTGGCGATTTCGTCCGCCGGATTGCCGGCGGCGAGCACCGCGTCGGCGTCGAAGCCCTCCGCCCGCAATTCTTCGAGCGTGCGCTCGAGGTAGGCACGGTCTTCGCGGATCTCGTCGGACTCGCGCAGCTGCAGCTGCTCGATGTTGCGGGCCACCCAGCCGTCGGCCACATGGATCAGGACGAGCGCCGCGCCGGTCTCCTGGGCCAGCGCGCGCACGTGCGTGAGCACCGTCGCGTCGGTGGGCGAGTTCTCGAGCGGCACGAGGATCTTCTGGTACATCAGCCGATTCGCCCGCCCAGCGCCTGCACGATCAGCCAGCCGTTGAGCAGCGCGATCAGCGCGGCCGTCGTGTAGGCCAGGGTCTTGAGCCAGAGTGGGTTGGTGAATTCGCCCATCTTGGCCCGTTCGGACGTGAACCGCACCAGGGGGAACACCGCGAAGGAGAGCTGCACGCTGAGAATCACCTGGCTCAAGATGAGGAGCTTGGCCGTGCCGCTTGCTCCGAAGAAGATAGCGGTGAGGGCCGCGGGCACAATCGCGACCAGGCGCGTGATCAACCGGCGCAGCCAGGGCCGCAGCCGGATGTTCAGGAACCCCTCCATCACGATCTGCCCCGCCAGCGTGCCCGTGAGCGTCGAGTTCTGGCCCGAGGCGAGGAGCGCGAACGCGAACACCGCGCTCGCACCGGTGACACCCAACAGCGGCGTCAGCAGCTTGTACGCGTCCTGGATCTCGGCGACCGCCGTGTGGCCCGCCTTGTGGAACGTGGCCGCGGCCACCACCAGAATGGCGGCGTTGATGAAGAGGGCGAACGACAGCGCCACTGTGGAATCGAGAAACGCCCAGCGCACGGCCACGCGCTTGCCCTGAGGCGTTTCGTCGTAGCGGCGCGTCTGCACGATCGAGCTGTGCAGATAGAGGTTGTGGGGCATCACCGTCGCGCCCAGGATACCGATGGCGATGTACAGCTGGCCGGGATCGCGCAGCGTCGTGATCCGCGGCACGAACCCCGCCGCGAGCGCCCCCAGATGCGGGCGCGAAATGATGATCTCGAACAGGAAGCAGCCGGCGACGGTGGCGATCAGCACGATCACCAGCGCCTCGAGCAGCCGGAATCCCCTGTGCTGCAGCAACAGCACCAGCAGCACGTCGAGCGACGTGATCGCGATGCCCCACGGCAGCGCGATGCCGAACAGCAGATTGAGGGCGATCGCCGAGCCGATCACTTCGGCGAGGTCGCACGCCGCGATCGCGATCTCGCACAACAGCCACAACGAGATCGACACGGGGCGGGAGTAGTGGTCGCGGCACGCCTGCGCCAGGTCGCGGCCGGTCACGATGCCGAGTTTGGCCGCGAGACCCTGGAGCAGGATCGCCATCATGTTGGAGATGAGAATCACCGACAGCAGCGCGTAGCCGAAGCGCGCGCCGCCCGCCAGGTCGGTCGCCCAGTTGCCCGGGTCCATGTAGCCCACCGCCACGAGATACCCCGGCCCCGCGAACGCCAGCGCGCGGCGCCACCACGCGCCGACCGGCACCGGAACCGTGCGATAGACCTCCGCCAGGCTCGGCGTGAGCCGGGCGTGGCGCCACCCCGGCTCGGCCTGCGGCTGGGACGGGACCTCAGGCGCCGCCACGCGTCACTCCTCTCCCGCGTCGGCCGGCGCGCACCACAGCAGCTGCGCCAGGTCGCGTCCCACGACCTTCGTGCCGTCCACCGTGCGCACGATCGTGGGCCCGTTGAACGGCTGGCGCTCGATCACCTCGATGCGCACACCCGGCACCAGCCCGTGTTCGGCGAACCAGCGCAACCGCGCCGCGTCCTGCGTGCCCACGCGCCGCAGCTCGAGCGGCATGCCGAGGGCGGCATCCGCGAGCGGCATCAGCTCGGTCTCTTCGATGTCGCCCGCGGCGGTGGGAATCGGCTCGCCGTGCGGGTCGTAGCGCGGCTGGCCCAGCGCCGCCGCCATGCGCTCGATCAATTCGTCCGACACCGCGTGCTCCAGCCGGTCGGCTTCGTCGTGCACGCCGTCCCAGTCGTAACCGAGCCGCTCGCTCAGGTAGACCTCGATCACGCGGTGGCGCCGGATCATGCGCAGCGCCGCGCGCCGGCCCTGCGAGGTGAGCTGCACGCCGCGATACGGCACGTGCTCGATCAGTCCAGCTTCCGATAAGCGTTTCACCATGCCACTCACCGACGGCGGCGCCACCGCGAGTCGCGCCGCGATGTCGCTCGTCGACGCAAAACCGCCTTGATCGGAGAGGTGATAGATCGTCTTGAGATAATCCTCGACCGATCGCGTCAGCGGCGGCTCGTGCAGTAAGGCAGACATACGCTCACCCTTTCGCTGAAGCGCACCCGGGGTAACGACTTATCAACATGCCGGCTTGGTATTAGTATAGACTAAATATGATGTCGCTGCAAGCGAACTTGTGGATTTTGCGGACCTACGGCTTGGCTATGAAAAGGTCAGGTGAGCCCTGAGATCAGCTCGATGAAGGGTGTGAGGATCCGCTCGGTCATGCCCCAGATGACGTCGTCCCCCAACGCGTAGGACGGAAAGGTCCGCTCGGCGCCGGCGACTGTGAGCGTGAAGTCGCGCCGCACGCCGGGCTCGGTGAAGCGCGCCAGTGGCACCCAAAACGCCCGTTGCACTTCCTCGTCCGAGGTCGTGATGGCGGGCAGCGTCGGCAGGGCGAAGACGAACGGGCGGACGTAAATCGGCGGCAGGGTGGGCGTGCGCGGATTCATGTCGTTCAACTGGCCCAGGCGCTCCACGCTCGCGAGATCGACGCCCACTTCTTCGCGCGTTTCGCGCACCGCTGTGGCCAGGAGATCCGGATCCGCCGGCTCGCGCCGCCCGCCGGGCAGCGAGATCTGCCCCGACCAGGGATCGCCGGTGCGCACCGCGCGCTTGATGAAGAGAGCCTCGAGGCCACCCGCCCGTTCGATCAGCAGGAGGGCGACGGCGGCAGGACGCGCCTCGGGCGTTTCCGCCGATTGCGGCACGTAATCCCGCAGCGCGCGGCGCACCACGTCGAACGTCAGCATGCGAGATGCTCGCCGCACCACCGCACCGCCGCGTCGGGATCGTCCTGGTAGAGAAGCCAGGGCACGCCGGGCACGGTGGCGGTGGTCGCAGCGATGACGCCCACTGCGCGCGCCTCGAAGCCGAGCGTGCCCTGCGCGAGCGCCGCGAGCACCTCGGCCATGCGATCCGCGGCGTGAACGGACACGACGGCATAGCCCGCGCGCGCCAGTCGTGCCGCGAGGTCGGGGAGCGGCGGACAGAGCAGTACCGCCGGGCGAGCGCCGCCGGCGCTCAGCACCTGCACATCCACGTCGGCACCGAGTCGCAAGCTCGTCAGGCGCGGCGTAGCCAGTTAGCTTCCTCCGACCTTTTTCGGGGACCGGAAAGCTACCTCGATGCGCAACCACCTGTGGATGGCGGTCGGGTTGTTCGTGGGGTTGCTGCTCGGCCTCGTTGCGGCGGCGACGCAGAGTCCCGCGCTCCTGGCGTTTGCCGCGTGGGTCCGCCCCATCGGCACGCTGTTCCTGAACCTGCTCCAGATGGTGGTCATCCCGCTCGTCGCCGCCGCGCTGTTCCTGGGCGTCGCGAGCCTGGGCAACGTGCGGCAGGTGGGCCGGCTGGGCGCGCGCACGCTGATTTTCTTCTTCGGCATCACCATCGCCGCGATCATCATCGGCATGGTGGTCGCCTCGCTGCTGCTGCCGCTCGCGCCGATCACGCCGGAGCAGCAGACCGCGCTGCGCGCCGCGGCCCTGCAGGACTCGAGCTTCGTGCACCGCGCGGCCGAGCAGATCCCCTCGGGCGCGCGCTTCCTGGTCGAGCTGGTGCCGTCCAATCCCGTGAAGGCGGCGGTGGACGGCAACCTGCTGCCCTTGATCGTGTTCGTGACCATCTTCGCCATCGCCGCGGCGGCCTTGCCGCCCGAGAAACGCGCGCCCCTCACCGAGGTGGCCGACGTCGTCACGCAATCGCTCATCCGCGTGGTGCAGTGGGTGCTCATCCTGGCGCCGATCGGTATTTTCGCGCTGGTGGCGCCGGCCGTCGCCCAATTCGGCTGGTCCCTGGTCAAGGCGATGGGGATGTTCATCGTCGCCGTGATCGTCGGGGTGATCGTCTTGATCGGCGGGGTCTACCTGCCGGCCGTCAAATTAATCGGCCGACTGAGCGCGCGGCGTTTCTTGCAGGCGAGCCTCCCCTCGATGGCGATGGCGTTCTCCACCACGTCGTCGCTCGCGACGCTGCCCACCATGCTCGACGCCGGACGCGAGATGAAAATGTCGCCACCGCTTGCGAGCTTCGTGCTGCCGGTGGGCGCGAGCGTGGGCCGGGCGGGGAGTGCACTCTATCAGGCGGTGGCGGTGCTGTTCGTCGCCCAGCTGTATGGCGTGCCGTTCGGGTTCACCGAGATGTTCCAGGCGGGCGCGGCGGTGTTCCTCGCC
>DATLWA010000247.1:0-5399 GCA_035576905.1 Gemmatimonadales bacterium | reverse complement strand
CTCGGCGCCCACGCAACCAGCCCGTTCACCGCGAACGTGACGAGCGCCCCGCCCACGAACGTCCAGATGAGCGTTGGCGTGCGCAGCACGACGGTCGCCGCTTCGAGAAAGTCCTCGAACGCGGTCGACGCCACTTCGCTCGCCTCGGTGGTCCGCTGCACCGCCGCGGGCACCAGGCGCCACACGGTCCAGGCAAACCCGCCGATCGCGAATGCGGCGAACACGGCGGCGTCGACTTCCGACGGCACGTCTTCGAACAACGCCAGCACACCGCTCACCGCGGCGCCGGCGAGCGCCAGCCCGAGCAGCGGCGTGAGATACCACGCGGCGCGCCGCACGCCCCGTTGCACCGCGCGCCGCCACGCCACCACCAGCGAGCCCGCGGGCCGTTGCGCCGGCTCCCGCAGTTGGGCGGCGAGCAGCGCCAGCACGAACCCCGGCACGCCCATCGCGAGGAACGTGATGCGCCAGCCGAACGCGTGCTCCAGCTCGCCGCCCAGCCAGATACCGATCACGCCGCCGAACGCCATGCCCACCGAGTAGATCCCGATGGCGAAGGCGCGGCGGTGCCCCTTGTAGTACTCGGCGATCAGCGCCTGCGACGCCGGCGCGTATCCCGCCTCGCCCACGCCCACGAGCGCGCGGCACACGAACAGCTGCCAGAACTTCTGCACCAGGCCGCCGAGCGCGGTGCACGCGCTCCACAGGCCCACGCCCCACGCGATCACGCCGCGGCGCGACTTCAAGTCGGCCACGGCGCCGAGCGGCAGCGCGGCCAGCGCCAGCACGACGATGTAGGCGGAGCCGACCCAACCGAGCTGCTGGTCCGACAGCGACAGGTCGCGCTTCAAGGGCTCGAACAGCGCGAAGACGACGTTGCGGTCGGTGTAGTTGAGCAGGTTGATCAACGTGAGCAGCCCCAGGGTGTAGGCCGCATACGCCCCGGGGCTGTCCGCCGCGCCGGCCTTAGGCGCGGCGCCCGCCAGTGGCCGCCTCCGCGCGCGAATCGCGATCCGCCTTGGCCTCGAGATAGGCGTCCGTGAGCTGGCGCATCAAGTCCGGCCGGCGGTCGTACAGCCGCTTCAGCTTCCGCGGTTTGCGCTTGGCGAGGGCGTACGCGGCGAGCACCGGCAGCGCGACCGTGTTGTCGAGATAGCACACGACGGTGCCCGGGAGTTTGTCGGGATCGACCTTGCCCCAGCTCACCGCCTCGGCGGGCGTGGCGCCCGAGAGGCCGCCCGTGTCGGGCCGCGCGTCGGTCATCTGCAGGTAGTAGTCGTGCCCCTTCTCGCTGATGCCGAGCACTTCCTGGATCTGCGGCTCGGTCTGCAGCACGAAATTCTTCGGGCTGCCGCCGCCGATCAATAAGACGCCGCTCTTGCCGCCGCGCACTTTGGCGTCGAACACCAACGCCGACGTCTCGTTCACGTCGGCGCTCACATCGAAGCGCAGCTGGCTGCCCGCCAGCGCCTGCTCCGCGACGTTCATGCCGATCGAGGAGTCGCCCGGCGACGACGTATAGATCGGCACGGCGCACGCGTGCGCCACCGACAGCACCGATTTGCGCGACAGCCCGAGCGCCTTCTCGCGCTCCGCCACGTAGCCGCCGAGCAGATAGTGGTACTCGGCCGTGCTCATCGGTCGCTGGAACTCAGGGCGCGCCGACACCTCGCGGACGAAGCGATCGGTCGAGAGCAGCACGTCGTAGTCGAAGAAGATGTCGTAGATGCGCACGACGCCCTCTTCGCGCAGCTCGACGTCGTCGATGAACGGCGTGCCGCGATGCATCTCGAGCCCGATACCGAAATGGGCGTCGTGATACAGGTTCGCGCCCGTCGAGACCATCCAGTCCACAAACCCCGCCTCGAGCAGCGGAATGATGGTGGACATGCCGAGCCCCGCCGGCGTCATCGCGCCGGTGAGACTCATCCCCACCGTCACGTCGTCCTCGAGCATCCGCTCGGCATACAGGCGGCACGCCTCGCTCAGCCGGCCCGCGTTGTACGCGAGAAACGCGTTGTCGACCAGCTCGGCGACGCTCTCGCGTCCGGTGATCGGATGCGGATCGATGCGCTGGCCGCGCAGGTACTCCTTGCGCGAGCCCATCAGCCCTGCACCACGGACAGCGACTTGGTGCGGCGCTCGCGTGCCTTCTGGATGCGACGCACGACCTCGGCCGGGTCGTCGGTGACGTACAGCAGGTCCAGATCCTTGGCGTCGATCTTGCCCTGCCCCGCCGCGACTTCGCGCAGCCAGTCGATCAACCCCTGGAAGTACGCACGGCCGAACAGCACGACGGGAAAATGCTTCACCTTGCCGGTCTGGATCAGGGTGAGCGCCTCGAACAGCTCGTCCATCGTCCCGAAGCCGCCGGGGAAAACGACGAACGCCGTCGAGTACTTCACGAACATCATTTTGCGGACGAAGAAATAGCGGAAGTCGATCGAGCGCTCGACGTAGGGGTTGGTGCCCTGCTCGTGCGGCAGCTCGATGTTACAGCCGATCGAGAGGCCGTTGCCCTCCTGCGCGCCGCGATTCGCGGCCTCCATGATGCCGGGCCCGCCGCCCGTGATGATCGGGAATCCTTCCTTGGCGAGCAGCTTGGCCGTCTCGATCGCCTTCTCGTAGTACGGGTCGTCCGTCGGCGTGCGCGCCGAGCCGAAGATCGTGACGGCGTTGCGCACGTCGGACAGCGTGTCGAACCCCTCCACGAACTCGCCCATGATGCGCAGCACGCGCCAGGGATCGGTGTGGATGAATGAGCGCCGCTCGTCGGGCGGCGCTTGCAGCAATTGCTCGTCTTCAGTGAGCGAGCTGTGGTGCGAGCCGCTCGAGCGCTGTGACATGGTCATCCTGCAGGTTATAGAAGAAAGGAGAGAGCCGCACGTGGCCGGGCCGCGCGTCGGCGATGATCCCGGCCGCCGCCAGGTCGCGCACCGCGGCGTGCGGATCGGGCGCGGGCAACATCACGATGGCGGAGCGGTCGGCAGCGCGCGCCGCACACCGCGGCCGGAACCCGCCCGCCATGGCGCGCGCGATCAGATCCTCCGCCAGACCGGCCGTGACGGCGCGAATCGCCGGCACGCCGATCTCTTCGACGTACTCGAGTCCGCCCAGCTGGGAATAAATCGCCGCCAGGGCGGGCGTGCCCAGCTCGAAACGCCGCGCGTCGTCGTGCAGCGCCAGCGTGCGCGGATCGAACGTGAATTGCTCGCGGTGGCTGAACCAGCCCGCCACCGTCGGCTCCAGGCGCGCGGCCAGCTCGTCGCGTACATAAAGGAAGACGATGCCCGGCCCGCCCAACAACCACTTGAGCCCGCCCGCCGTGAGGAAGTCCACGCCGGCGGCGTGCGCGTCCACCGGCAGCTGGCCCACCGACTGATAGGCGTCGATCAGACAGAGCGCGCCCTTGGCGTGCGCCGCCGCCGCGACTCCCGCGATGTCCTGGATCGCCCCGGTCGTGAAATACACGTGCGACGTCGCCACCAGCGCGGTGCGGTCGTCCACCGCCCGCGCGATCGCCTCGACCGGCACGCTGATCCCGTCGGGGCTCTCCACCACCACGACCTCGACACCCTGCGGCCGCTTGGCCAGCCATTGGTAGGCGACGGTGGGGAAGTCGAGCGCCGTGACGACGACCTTGGGGCGCTTCGTGTAGTCGAGCGCGCTGGCGATCGCGCTCACGGCGACCGAGATGCTGGGCGCCAGCGCGATCTCGGCGGGTGTGGCACCGACCAGGCGGCCGTAGCGGGTTCGCAGGTCGCCCAGCGCCGCCCACCACACGTCATACCAGGCCGACGCGCCCCGCGCTTGCCACAGGTCGAGGTACTCGACGACCTTCCGCCGGGTCCGATCGCCCAGGGCGCCGAGGGAGCAGGTGTTGAGGTAGATCTTGTCCCGGAAAATCGGGAATTCGCTGCGGTAGCGGGCCAGGGGGTGCGGCTCCGTCCGGGCGCGCGCCGCGACGCCGCTTGCCAGGCTCATAGAGGGTCAATATACAGAAGGAATGTCGCGTCCCGCGAGTTGGCCGTCACTCACCATCCGCCTGATCCTGCGGGCCGCCGTGCGCCCGCGGCTGGCGCTCGATCTCGTGCGTCTCACCTGGAGCTTCCGCGCGCGCGATTGGTATCGCCACCCGCCCTTCCTGCCGCTGCCGCCGGCCGAGTACGTTCGCTGGCGCATGTTCACCGCCTACGGCGACGAGCACGCGGTCCCACCGATCGACGACGTGATCCGCTTCGCGCGCTGGCGGCGCGAGACGATGGGGCTATGACGGCGTCGAGCGATAGCGCGACGGTGAAGCGTCGCGCCGCCGAGCTGGGGTTCGATGCGACCGGCGTGGCACCACTCGAGCCCAACCCGCACGCAGCCGAGCTCGATCAATGGCTCGCCGCGGGCTACGGCGGCACGATGACCTACCTCCAGCGGCAACAGGAGAAGCGCGCCGATCCGCGGCGCATCATGCCGGAAGCACGCGTCGCGGTCGTCACGCTCACCAACTATTTCCACGGGACGCCCCAACCTGCTGCCGCGCGTGTCGCGCAGTACGCCTGGACCGCCGACTACCACGACGTGCTCGGCCGCCGTCTCGAACAACTGGCCCAGGCGATCCGCGACGTCGTCCCCGGCGCCCGCACGCGTTGCTATGTCGACGCCGGACCCGTGCCCGAGCGCGAGCTCGCCGCGCGCGCAGGACTCGGCTGGATCGGCAAGAACACGATGCTGATCGATCCGCGCATCGGCTCGTTCACGTTCATCGGCGTCGTGCTCACCGACGCGGATCTCGCGCCCGACCTGCCGTTCGACGCCGATCGCTGCGGGACGTGCCGCGCCTGTCTCGACGCCTGTCCGACGAATGCCTTCCCCGCTCCGCACGTGCTCGACGCCCGGCGCTGTATTTCGTATTTGACCATCGAGCACCGCGGCGATTTCACGCCGGCGGAACAGGATCTGGTGGGGGAGTGGTTGTTCGGCTGCGACGTGTGCCAGGACGTGTGTCCGTGGAACGTGCGCTTCGCGCAGGCGACGGACGATCCGGCGTGGCAGCCGCGCGCCGACGTGGCGACGCCGGACCTGCACGCGTTCCTCGACACCGACGAGGCGACGTTCACGCGCCGCTGGGGCGACACGCCGTTCGAGCGTCCGGGACCCGCGGGCATGCGGCGCAACGCGCGCGCGGTGCGCGCCAACCGGTCGCCGTGAGCGGACTGCCGCCAGCGGCCGCGGACCGCGTCGCCGAGATCCGACGCTTGCTCTCGTCCGAGCTCGCGCGCATCGATCCGCACCACCGGCTGCTCGGCCGGCCGGTCACGTATCGCGTGATCGACACCCGCACGCTCGAGATCACCTATCGCGACGTGACCGGCATCGCCGAAGCCGAGGTGCTCGGCGTGAAACGC
>DATLWA010000246.1:0-4284 GCA_035576905.1 Gemmatimonadales bacterium | reverse complement strand
CCGGCGACGTCCAGCGTGCCGCTCGGCAGCGCGGCGTCCGGCTGGATCGAGCCCGGCACGTCGGCCGTGAACGTCGCGTTCCAGTTGCGATTGGACGTCGCTGTGCGGCCGTCGCCGAACGTGAACGCCGTTTGGAAATTGGTCTCGCTCTGGGAGATCTGGTTGGCGTCGCGCACCGACTCGCGCGCGCCGTTCACCAGAATCGACCGCGTGCGCGTCCCTTCAACTTCGACGCGCCGGAAGTCGGTGAACACGAGCTTCAGCGCGCGGTCGGTCGCCGTGGGCGTCGGATCGATCACGTCGATGGATCCGCTGATCGTATCGGATTCATCGCCCTCGACGGACGCGCAATTGGGAAACGTGATGCGCACCGAATCGGGGACGCGGTCGCTGTCGGAGTTGACCACCGGTGTCGGACTGAAACTGGGGATGCAGCCCAAGCCGCCGTCGGCCATCGGACCCGACGGCGCCGCGAGCGCGGGAGCGAGACTCGCGCCCGAGAGCGTGATGCCGTCGAGCTCGCTCTGCACGTTGGCGACCATCACCTGGCCGAGCGACTCCGCCTGCATCCGGCTCAAGGCAGGCGTGGTGCGGGGCGACATGTTGTCGGTGTTACACGCGGCTACCAGTGCGGCGGTTGCCACAGCGCCGGCGGCAAGCCAGCGCATCTTGACGGAGCTGAGCATACGGCGGTCTCCTGAGCAAGCGGGTTCGGACGTTGATACACCAGCTTACGTGCGACGACCCGTCGCTGGCAATGTTAGTCACCGGCAACGATGCCGACGTGTGACCCGCCGCGTTGTGCGCTGCGTCACGCTATTCGCCGGCCGCGACCAAATCGCCCGGCCGCGCCCATGCCAGGCGCTGCGCGGGCCACAGCGCGCCGGCCAACGTCGCCGCGGCGAGCAACGCGCCGAATCGCAACGCCGCGCCCGTGTCCCAGGCGGGCAGCCCGGCCACCGCCGCTGCCAGCCCGCCCCACACCATCCCGCCCAACCACAGCCCGATCAGGATCCCCAGGCCGCCCACCGCGAGCGCGCGCACCACGACGAAGCCCAGCACGGCCCGCCTGGTCGCCCCGACGGCGCGGCGCACGCCCAGCTCGTAGCGCAAGGCGAGCACCCACAGCCGCATCACCACGAACGTGCCCAGCGTCGCCAACAGCAGCACCACCCAGCCAAGGGCGCCGAACATCCGGCCGAACCACGCCAGCGGCGCCGCCTCGGCGGCGATGATCACGCTCGCCTCGCTCACCTGCGACGTGCGGACGACGCCGCGGGGCAGCGCCGGGAGCGCGTGGGCGGCGTTGTCGCCGCGGACCAGCAGCTCGAGGTTGGGCGCGGGATGTTGCAGCACGCTCAGGTACACCGCGTCGCGCGGCTGGAGTTTGGCACCCAAGGCAACAGCGGGTTGATCGGCGACGACCCCCACCACCGTGTACCACTCGAACGTGCCGCGAATGACCTGAATCTTCCGGCCCACCACCTGCCCGCCTTCGAAGTTGTTCGTCGCCAGCGCGTGGCTCACGACGGCGACGCGTGGCGCGTCCCAATCGTCGGCGGTGGTGATCCCCCGCCCCGCCAGCACCGGCAAGTGCAGCGTGCGGAACGTGTCGGCGCTGATCAGGTAGTGCGTGGCGAAGACGTGGTGTTCCGGGAAGAAGTAGCCGCCCCATTCGACGGCGACCACGTCGTTCATGCCGAGGCCTACGAGCGCGCCTGGGCTCGTGAGACTGGCGGTTCGCACGTGGGGTTCCCGCTTCAGGCCGCCGAGCAGGGCGGCATACGCCGCAGAGCGGTCGGCCGGGGTCGGCGCGCCGCCGGCGATCGTGAATAGCTCACCGCTCGGTGCGCCCGTACCTGGAGAGACCGTCAATTCGCGCGCGCGGCGCAGCAGCAGGCTGCCCGCCGTGAGCACCGTGAGACTGAGGCCCAACTGAAGGACCGGGATGATCAGCTCGAGCCGCCGGTCGGTCAGCTCCCGGACCGCGCGATGCCGTACGGCGAGATACGGCAGCATCGCGCCCAACAGAATCGGCACCAGCGCGAGCGCCATCGCAACGACACTCCAGGTCTCGCTGGACGGATGCAGACCACCGGGCCAGCGCTCGAGCGCCAGTCGCGCGCATAGCGTCCCCGCGATACCGCCCACCAGGAGCGCGGCACCGCCTGTGGCCGCGCCTTCGACCAGGCCCGTGGCGAGCAGCACGCGCCGCGACGCGCCCACGGCGCGTCGCACGGCGATCTCGCGCGCGCGCGCGGCAGCTTGGGCGGACGCCACGGAGAGCACCGTCATGGCCGCCACCACGAGCACGCCGATCGCGACACCCGCGAGCAACGTGAACAGCATGTGCACGCCCCACTGTCGCATGGCGATGGGCGTCAGGGCGTAGGGTCCCCAAGCCATCCCGAGGGAGTCGCCTTCGAAGGCGCGAACCGGCACGCCCAGTCGCGTGGCGAAATGACCGGCGTGCGGGGCGACGAGCGAGGTGACGGGCAGGGCGGCCGCGAGGCCGACAGCGCCCGCGGCCACAAGCAGGAAGACGGTGCCCCGATAGGTACGCAGGGTCCAGACGGCCGGGCCAAGCACGCGACGCAGCGTCATATCACCGCCCAAGGTGCATTAGATTCGCTACATGGGCCAGAGATATCAGCGCTAGTGGCGCGCGCGCTCCTCGCGGGAGGCCGCGTCGACATCACGCCTGCGCAGCCCCTGCCCCTGGCCGGCTACGCGGATCGCCTCGGCCCCAGCGCCGGCGTCCGCGATCCACTCGAGATCAACGCCATCCTGCTCGAAGCTGACGGCCGGCGCATCGCGATTCTCAGCGCCGACGCCCTCTTCGTCACGGACGACTTGAAGGCGCGGATCCTCGACGTGGCGGGGCCCGCGCTCGGCCTCGACACAGCCTCACTCCTTTGTGCCGCGTCGCACACGCACACCGCGCCGGCGCTCGACCCGTCCAAGCCACGCTTGGGCGCGGTGGATCCCGCGTATGCCGAGCTCGTGGCCCGCAAGGCTGCCGCGTTGCTGCTCGACCTCGGTCGCGCGCCCCGCGTCCCGTGTCGCGTGACGTATCGGGTGGGCGTGGCGGAGCATGCGATCAACCGGCGCCGACAAGGCTGGCAGCTCTCCGTCCGCCACCTGCCCCGCCGCGGCGTGCTGCGCGCCCCGGACCCGACCGGCCCTCGCGACGAAACGCTCCATGTCTTTCGCTGTGACGGCCCCGATGGCAGCGCCCTGGCGGTCCTGTGGTCCTACGCCTGCCATCCCGTGGGTTTCCCGGCGGCGCGCTACGCCAGCGCCGACTTCCCCGGTGTGGTCCGCGACGGTTTGCGCACGGTCCTGGGCGCCGCATTGCCGGTGGTGTTCCTACAGGGATGCGCCGGTGACATCCGTCCGCGCGAGCTCGCTCCCGCCCGCACCCTGGGACGCCGCCTGGGTGAGCGCCTCCTCGGCAAGCTCTTCACGCCGTTCACGCCCCCGGAATACGCGGCCTGGGCGGCCTCGCTCGGGCAGCGCGTCGTGGATCTCGCCCGCGAGCCATCCGCTGGACGCGAGCTCGATGTCGCACCGCGGGGCGCTCAGGCAGCATTCTCCCTGGACCAGATTCTCGCTGGCGCGCCCGTCGGCCGGACCGTCACGGTGCAGCGGATCGAGCTCGGGCCCGACGCGCGAATCATGGCCGTCTCGGCCGAGCCGGTGGCGGAGTACGGACTCGCGCTCCGCGCCCGGGAGACCGGCGTCGTCGTGCCTGTGGGCTACATCGACACGGTGTTCGGCTACCTGCCGAGCGCGCGCATGCTCGGGCAGCGCGGCTACGAAGACGAAGGCTTCATGGCGGCCTTCGGTATCACCGGGCGGTTCCGCCCCGAGGTGGAACGCGTGGTGCTGTCGTCGTGGGTCCAACGCGTGACGTTATCTAATGATTGACGGACGGGCTCGTGTCTCCCGCCGCCGGTTTCTCGGCGTCACGGGGGCCGCCGTGGCCGGCGTGGCTCTGGGCGACGGCTTCCTGCGGGAGCCGACCGCCGTCGACATCTCCCGCCATGACCTCCTGGTCTCAGGGCTCCCTCCGGCGCTCGACGGTTTGCGCATCGCGTGCCTCAGCGACGTGCATCTCCACCACGGAATCTCGCGCAGCGCTCGCGCCGCCCTCGAGCTGCTGGCGCGCGAGCGGCCCGACGTCGTGGTGTTAGCGGGAGACATATGCAACCGCCGCAGCGACCTGCCGCACCTCACCGCCTGGGCGCGTGACGCGCACGGCACGCGCGCGACCGTCGCCAC
>DATLWA010000245.1:0-3985 GCA_035576905.1 Gemmatimonadales bacterium | reverse complement strand
GGGACCCGGGGTGGTGTGGGGAGGTGGCGGCGGCACGCCGCTGATCTCGTGGCTGCCGGTGCAAGCGGCCACGACCGCGAAACCGAGCGCTCCCGCCAGCGTGAGCAGACGAAGCCGCATCGCACCAGTATGCCAGCGCGTCGCGGCCACCGCTAGGGCGTCGGGCGACCCCTACCTCTCGGACCCGGCGGGCTGCAACTTGGGGCCCGCACGCGACCGTCATGCATACCGACACTGCGCCGACGCTCAAACGCTCCATCGGATTGGTCCGCGCCACCGCCATGGTGGTGGGGACGATTGTCGGCGCATCCATCTTCGTACAGCCGTCGGTGATCACCGGCGAAATGCGCTCGGTGGCGGGGGTCGTGCTGGTGTGGACGTTCGCCGGCCTGCTCACCCTCGTAGGCGCGTTGATCTGCGCCGAGCTCGCCTCGGCCTATCCCGAGAGCGGCGGCGTGTACGTGTTCCTGCGCGAGGAATACTCGCCGGCGCTGGGCTTTCTCTGGGGCTGGGCGATGTTCTGGAGCATGCACTCGGGAATCATCGCGGCGATCGCCGTCGTGTGCGCGCGCTTCGTCGGCTACTTCATGCCGCTGGGCGACAGCGGCATCCGCTTGGTGGCGATTGCGGCCATCCTCGTCTTGTCGGCGGTGAATTACATCGGCGTGGCGGCGGGCAGCGGGCTGCAAGCCGCGTTCACCATCGCCAAGATTGTCGCGATCGCGGGCGTGGTGGCGGCAGGGTTCTGGCTCGGCGCGGGTCTGCCGGCGCACTTCGTAGGGGCGGCTGAAACGCGCGCGGTGAGCGTGGGCGGGTTCGCGGCGGCCGTCGCGGCGGGCCTGTTCGCCTACGGCGGCTGGCACATGGTGACCTACACGGCGGAAGAAACGCGTGAGCCGCGCCGCGTGATTCCGCGCGCGCTGGCGATCGGCACGCTGATCGTCACCGCGGTGTACGTCGCGCTCAATGCCGTGTACCTGTACGTGCTGCCCGTCGACCGCGTGATCGCGTCGGACCGCGTGGCGGCGGATGTGGCCGCGGCGCTGCTGGGCCCGCGCAGCGCGGCGGCGGTGTCGGGGCTGGTGGCGGCGTCGGCGTTCGGCGCGCTGGCGGGGATCGTGCTCACCGGCCCGCGCGTGTATTTCTCCATGGCGCGTGACGGCCTGCTGTTCCGCTGGGCGGGCGGCGTGCACCCGCGCTTCGGGACGCCGCACCGCGCCATCGTGCTGCAGGCCGTGTGGTCGGCCGTGCTCGTCGCCACGGGCACCTATCGCGCGCTGTTCACGCGCGTGGTGTTCACCGAGTGGCTGTTCTTCGCCGTCCTCGCGGCGGGGCTCGTGGGGTTGCGCCGCCGCGCGGGCTACGCGCCGGCCTACCGCGTGCCCGGTGCGCCCGTACTGCCGCTCGCCTTTGCCGCCGCCGCCCTGTTCGTGGCGGTGAGTCAGATCGCCGCCCAGCCGCGCGACAGCGCGGTGGGATTGCTGCTCGTCCTCGCGGGCCTGCCCGTCTACGCGTGGTGGACGCGGCGCCGCCCATCACCGGGAGCTATCGCGTCGTGACGATCGTCGACTTCCACAACCATTTCTATCCGCCCGAGTATCTAGAAGCGCTGCGCACCGGCGGCACCACGGTCACCCTGTCGACCGACGGCGACGGCAATCCCGTGCTCGGCTACCCCGGCGATTACAACGTCGCCGTCCCGGGCCATCGCGACATCGCCTATCGGGAGGACGTGCTGGCGCGCGAGGGGATCGACCGCCAGGTCCTCACGTTTACGACGCCGGGCACGCACGTCGAAACGCCGCAGCGCGCGGTACAGCTGGCGCGGCTGGTGAACGATGCGCTGGCGCGCGTGGCGCACGAGCGCGCCGGCCGCTTCACCGCGCTCGCGACCCTGCCGCTCAACGACCCGGCCGGCTCCGTCATCGAGCTCGAGCGCGTGATGACGCAGTTGGGCTTCAAGGGCGCGATGCTGTTCAGCAATGTCAACGGCGTGGCACTCGCCGACGCGCGCTACGAGCCGCTGTGGCAGCGGGCGGACGCGTTGGGCGCCGTGCTGTACATCCATCCGACCAATCCGGTGGGCGTCGAGGCGATGACCGACTTCTGGCTGATGCCGCTCGTGGGATTCCCGTGGGATACGACGCTCGCCGCGGCCAAGCTGGTCTTCAGCGGCGTGGTGGAGCGGTTTCCGAAAATCCGCTGGGTGCTGGGTCACCTGGGCGGCGCCATCCCGTATATCGCGGAGCGGCTCGACCGCGGCTACGAAGCATTTCCCGAGTGCCGCGAGCACATCCGCAAGGCGCCGAGCGCGTACCTCAAGGAGTTTTACTACGACACCGTGAACTTCGACCCGGCCGCGTTGCGGCTGGCGGTCGAGTTCGCCGGGCCGCGCCGCGTGCTCGCGGGCAGCGACTACCCGCATCGCATCGGCAGCCTGCGAGCCATGCTGGACAGTCTGCGCCGCCTCGACATCAGCGACGAGGAGCGGGCCATGATTCTGGGAGGAAACGCGACGCGCCTGCTCGATCTCTAGCGACGCTCAGGCTGTCGGGTCGGCGTCCAGTACGTTGCGGACTTTGCGGGCGAGGGCGCTGGGAGTGAAGGGTTTTTGCAAGAACTGAATCCCCGCTTCGAGGACGCCGTGGTGCACGATGGCGTCGTCGGTATACCCCGACGTGAAGAGCACGCGGACGCGCGGACGTGCGGCGACCAGTCGCGTCGCCAGCTCGCGGCCGCTAATCCCCGGCATCACAACGTCCGTCATCAGCAAGTCGAGGGGTCCCGTGTGACGGGCCGCGATGTCGAGGGCCATCTCGCCGTGGGAGGCTTCCAGGACGACATAGCCTTGTCGCTCGAGCGTGCGGCGCGCTACCGCGCGCAGCGCCGGCTCGTCTTCGACGAGGAGGACGGTCTCCGTCCCCCGCGGGAGCGCGGGGGGCGGCGCCGACGGCCCGATCGGGCGGGCCTTCGCTGCGATACGCGGCAGGTAAATCTTGAACGTCGTTCCCTTGCCGAGCTCGCTGTACACCCAGATGTCTCCGCCGCTCTGGTTGACGATGCCATGGACCGTGGAGAGGCCGAGGCCCGTTCCCTTGCCCGGGCCCTTGGTCGTGAAGAACGGCTCGAACATCCGTGCCCGCGTCTCTTGGTCCATGCCGGTACCCGTGTCACTCACAGCGAGGACGACGTAGGGTCCCGGCGTGATGGCGGGATGGGTGGCGGTGTAGCCCGCGTCGAGGTCCACGTTTCTCGTTTCGATCGTGAGCTGCCCACCGTGCGGCATGGCGTCGCGCGCGTTGACGGCGAGGTTCACGATGACCTGTTCCAGCTGCGCCGGATCCGCCTTCGTGGTGCCGAGGGCGGGATCTGCGATGGTGCGCAGGGCGATGTGCTCGCCGATCAACCGTCGCAGCAGCTGCTCCGCGTTGGCCACGACTTGGTTCAGGTCGAGGACCTGAGGTTGCAGCACTTGCTTGCGACTGAAGGCGAGCAGCTGTTGCGTGAGCGACGCGGCGCGCCGCGCGGCCTTGCCGATCTCCTCGAGGTCGTGGCGCCGCGGATCCTGCGCACCGAGGTCTTCGAGCAGGAGATCGCTGTATCCGGTGATGACGGTGAGCAGGTTATTGAAATCGTGTGCGATACCGCCGGCGAGCTGGCCAACCGCTTCGATCTTCTGCGACTGCCGCAGCTGGTCCTCGAGCCGCTTGCGTTCCGTGACGTCCTGCACCGACACGAGGTGGGCGGGTCGGCCGCCGAACGGAATCGTGTCGACGGCGACCTCGACTTCGATGACCGTGCCGTCCTTGCACCGATGTCGCAAGTCCGCGACAGAATAGGGGCCTTCTGGCCTCCGGCGCAGCGCCTCCCGCAGGCGGTCGTGCTCGGCGGGCAAGCGGATGTCGAACAGGGTCATCGCGAGGAATTCTTCACGAGAGTAGCCGTAGCGTCGAATTGCCGCGTCGTTGACCGCGAGGAAGCGCAG
>DATLWA010000244.1:0-14752 GCA_035576905.1 Gemmatimonadales bacterium | reverse complement strand
CGCGGACATGGTGGCGCTCGAGTACCGTCTCGTGACCGAGGGCCTGCACGTCACACATCTGCGCCTGGTGATGGGCACGTCCATGGGGTGCATGCACTCCTGGCTCTGGGTCGAGCGCTATCCCGACTTCATGGACGGCGCAGTGCCGCTGGCGTGCGCGCCGACGCAGATCGCCGGGCGGAACCGCATGATGCGCCAGATGATCGAGAGCGACATCCGCGACGATCCAGCGTGGCACGGCGGCGAGTACACCGTCCAGCCGCCCGGCCTGGCGGCCGCACAACAGATGTTGTTCATGATGACGTCGTCGCCGTGGCAGCTGCAGCGCGTCGCGCCGACCCGCGATTCCGCCGACGCCTACATCTCCCGCTGGATCGCCGCGCGCGCCGCCGCGGCCGACGCCAACGACATGCTGTACCAGTTCGACGCATCGCGGGATTACGACCCCAGCGCCGACCTCGAGCGCATCACCGCGCCGGTGCTCGCCATCAACTCGGCCGACGATCTCGTCAATCCGCCGGAACTGGGCCTGATGGAGCGCCTGCTGCCGCGAGTGAAGGCCGGCCGCTATGTCCTGATTCCCATCAGCCCCGTGACGCGGGGCCACGGCACGCACACGGTGGCGGCGGCGTGGACACAATGGTTCACGCCCTTCGTGGCGCAGCTGCCGCAGCGGCCCGCGCGATGAGCGTGGCCGTCGGGCAACGCGCGCACCGTACACTCACCCTCACCGCCGATCACGTGGCGACCTACGCCCGGCTCACCGGCGACTACAACCCCCTGCATTTCGACGAGCGGTTCGCCGCGGCCACGAAATTCGGGCGCCTGGTGGTGCAAGGCGGCCTGACGACGGGCCTGTTGCACGCGCTGGTCGCGATGGATCTCCCCGGCAAGGGCTCCGTATTCCTGAGCCAGAACTGGAAGTTCACGGCGCCGGTGTTCATCGGCGACACGATCACGGCAGAAGCGGAAGTGACGAGCGTGCACGAGTCGAAGCCGGTGTGCAGCCTGCGGATTCGCGTCACCCGCCAGACTGGCGAGACGGTGCTCGAAGGCGAGGCGTGGTGCTACACCTTCGCGGGAGCGCCCGGGTGAAGCGCTGTGAGGTGTGCGGGGCTGAATTGGGGCCCGATGTGGCGACCTGCCCCTACGCCGAGTCATTCGAGCGGGCCCCCGGCATCGGCGACGTGCTGGCCATGGTGGCGGGCGAGCTGTCGGATGCCGAGCACGAGCTGGCGATTGCGCGTTGGCGTGTGCACCATCCCGACACCGTCGGTCCGCGAGCGCTCGCATGGGCCCGCCGCCGGCTGGCCGAGGAGGCTTAACGTGCGGGGGCCGGGAGCGTCACCTAGAGGCATGCGAACCCTCATAGCGGTGCTGGTGGCCATCCTGGCCAGCCAACCGTCCGACCGTCTGGCCGCCCAACGTCTCTCTCCCCGAGACTCGGCCCTGCACGCGCTCAACCGCCTTGCCTATGGCCCCCGGCCGGGTGACGTGGATCGCGTCGCCGCGATGGGCACGCTCAAGTGGATCGACCAGCAGCTCGATCCCGGCCGCCTCGACGATCGCGTCCTGGCCGAGCGCGAGCGGGCGTTCAGTTTGCTCGGCCTGTCCCGCGAAGACCTCGCCCGCACCTATCTCGACGCGCAGCGCGCGCGCCGCGAGCGGCAGCGGAACACCGGCGCCGACTCCACCATGCGCCAGGGCGCGGACGCCGCCGACCAGACGCCCGAGGCGCTGCGCGCCCGCCGCCTGGCGGGACAGCTCCAGGAGCTCGCCGTGGTGCGGGCCGCGATGTCCGAGCGGCAGCTCGCAGAGGTGATGGTCGATTTCTGGACCAATCACTTCAACGTGTTCTTCGGCAAGGGCGCCGATCGTTTCTTGCTGCCCGATTACATCGAGCACGTGATCCGGCCCCACGCGCTGGGCAAGTTTGAAGATCTGCTCGTCGCCACGGCGCAGAGCCCGGCGATGATGTTCTACCTCGACAACTGGCAGAGCGTGGCACCCGGCTCGCGGCCGCCGCAATTCGCGCGCGCCGCGGCGCGACGGCCGGAGATCGCTGCGCGCATGCCGCAGGGCATCAACGAGAACTACGCCCGCGAGCTGATGGAGCTGCACACGCTCGGCGTGGACGGCGGGTACACGCAGGCCGACGTGATCGCGGTCGCCCGCATCCTCACCGGCTGGAGCATCGCGCGGCCGCAGCAAGGCGGCGGGTTCGAGTATCACGACTGGGCGCACGACGGCGGCATGAAGGTCGTGCTGGGCGACACGTTCCCCGCCGGTCACGGCCAGGACGAAGGCATGCGCCTGCTCCACCTGCTGGCGCGCGAGCACGCGACCATGCACCACGTGTCGCACCAGCTGTGCGCGCGCTTCGTGGCGGACGATCCGCCCGACGGCTGCGTCGACGACGCGGTGGCCGCCTGGCAACGCGGCGACGGCGACATCCGCGAGGTGCTGCGCGCCATCTTCCACGGACCGGACTTTTGGGCGCCGCAGAACGTCGCCAACAAAGTGAAGACGCCGCTCGAGTTCGTGGTGAGCGCCGTGCGCGCCATGGGCGCGGACCCCGACACCACACCGCGCCTCGCGCAGGTGGTGGCGCGGCTGGGCGAGCCGCTGTATCAGCACGTGGCGCCCGACGGCTACCCCGAGCGCCAGGACGATTGGGTCAATTCCGGCGCGTTGCTGGCCCGCATGAACGCATCCGTGGGCCTCGCGGCCGGCCGGTTGCCGGGCGTTCTCGTCGCCCTCGATACGCTCATCCCCGCCTCGGGCGACGCCGCGGCCTTGCTCGACGCGATCGACCGGCGGCTCCTGGGCGGCGCGATGTCGGACCATACCCGCACGGTGATCACGCAACAGCTCGCGGACGTCGCGGATCCCGTGGCGCGACGCAGTCTCGCGATCGGGCTCGCGCTCGGTGGGCCGGAGTTCCAAAGACAATAGGCAGCAGAAGGAGTGACCATGACGGTATCGCGACGTGTGTTCGTGAAAGCTGGCGGGTTGGCGCTGTTCAGTCTGGGAATGGACCCACTGTTCCTGGACCGGGCGGCGTACGCCCTTTGCCGCCCATTGTCGCTCTCTGCCGCCCAGAAGACTCTCGTTTGCCTCTTCCAACGCGGCGCCGTCGACGGCCTGAACATGATCGTGCCGCACGGCGAGCGGGCATACTACGACGAGCGCCCGCGCATCGCCGTGCCGCAGAGCGAGGTGATCGACCTCGACGGCCACTTCGGCCTGCACCCGGCGCTCGCGCCCCTGAAGCGCTTCTGGGACGACAAGACGCTGGCCGCGATTCACGCCATCGGCTCGCCCGATTCCACCCGCAGCCACTTCGACGCCCAGGATTACATGGAATCGGGCACGCCGGGCGTGAAGGCGACGCCCGACGGCTGGATCAATCGCTACTGCCAGCACGACCGCGAGCATCAGACGGGCGCCTTCCGCGCGGTGGCGTTCGGGCCCGAGCTGCCCCGCGCGCTCGCGGGCTCGGCGCCGGCGCTGGCGATCGACGACCTGCAGGCGTTCGGGTTGCGGGCCCCGCAGGACGCCGGCCGCGACAAGCTGACCCGCGCGTTCGAAGCGCTGTACGAGGGCGCGGCGACGGGCTTGCTCGCAAGCTCGTCGCGCGAGGGATTCGAAGCCGTGCAGCAGCTCAAGCAGGCCAACCCGACGCAGTACCAGCCCGCCAACGGCGCCACATATCCGCGCGGCAAGATCGGCCGCGCGCTGCTGCAGGTGGCGCAATTGATCAAGGCGAACGTCGGCCTGCAGATCGCATTCCTCGACGCCACCGGCTGGGACACGCACGTGAACCAGGGTGCGAGCGAGGGACAGCTCGCGGCGCGGCTGCAGGAGCTGGGCGGCGCGCTGGCCGCGTTCGCCACCGACCTGGGCAACGGGATGCGCGACGTGGTCGTGTTGACGATGTCGGAGTTCGGCCGGACCATTCACGAGAACGGCAACAGCGGCACCGATCACGGCCATGCGACCGCGATGTTGCTGTTGGGCGGCCAGGTGAATGGCGGCAAGATGTTGGGGCGCTGGCCGGGGCTCGATCCCGCCGCCCGGTTCGAAGGCCGCGACGTGGCCGTGACCACCGACTTCCGCGATCTGTTCGCCGAAGTCGCCGCGCGGCACCTCGGCGGCGCCGACCTCGCATCAGTGTTTCCCGGATACGCGGTCGATTCGACCAAGTTTCCGGGCGCGATTCGCGTCTAAGAGAGCGTCAAGCCTTTCCTTGACGTAGTATTGCTGTATGCCAATCGCCGAGCTGCTCGCCAAGGTGGGCGACGCGGCCACGCCCCGCGAGTACTGGGAGCGCGTCGCCGAGATCCTGAGCAGCCGCGCGGGCGGTGCGTCCATCCGCCTGCGCTATAAGGGCCTCAACGACTCGGGCGAGGTCACCGCGGGCGGCACCGCACGCACCGGTGACGTCGAGACCCTCACCGTCACCGACGCCGAAGGCCGCCACGTCGAGCTGGCGATGACCGGCGCGCCCACCGGCCTGCCGCTCCCCGAGCTGCGGGCGGAGCTCGAAGTCGCGAACCAGCTCGCCGTACTGGTCGGGCGGCGCACCGCGCTGGAGCGCGAGCGCCGCCTCGGCACCTTCCTGGTCGAGTTGTCGCGCTGGCTGCTGGCGGCCCCCGAGACCGAGCTGCTGCTCCGCTACACGCTGATGTCCCTCACCAAGCTGGTCGAAGCCCAGGGCGCTTACGTCGCGCTGCGGGAGGGAGAAGAGCCGCTGCGCGTCGCGACGGCTGTGGGCCGGGCGCAGGACCTCAAGAACGTCGTCTTCCCCGTGGAAGCGAGCACCACCGGCCGCGTCACCCGCACCGGCCAACCGCTCGTCACCGAGGACATCACGGCGGAGCCGGACTCCCACCGCGGTGCGATCGCGTTGGCGTCCGATGCCCGGGCGACGATGATCGCGCCGCTGCAGACTTCACACGGGGTGATCGGCGCAGTCGCCGTCATCCGCTACCTCGAGGCGGACGGCTCGCCCCCTCGCCCGTTCAGCCTGGCCGACCTCCACTACCTGACGGCCGTGGCGGCGCACATCGCCGGCGGCATCGAGCTGTCACAGGCCGTGGCGGCGACGCGGGCGGCGGCAGAACGCGCCCACGCGATGGTCAGCGGCAGCCCGCTGCCGATGGCGCTCGTCGGACAACACGGCGACGTGCAGCAGCTCAACGAAGCCGCACGCACACTGTTTGGGCTGCCCGCGGGCGACGCCGGCCTCGACCGCCCGCTCGAATCGCTCGGGCTTTCGCCCAGCCAGGTGACGCTGCGCCTCGTGCTGGCCCGCGCCCAGGAAGGCGAGCCGTGGCACGGTCGCGTGCTGGTCACGCGCCCCGACGGCGACCGCCGCCTGTGCGACTGCACCGTCACCGATTTGTCGGGCCTCGGCTCCAAGGACCTGCTGGTGGCGCTCTACGACCGCACCGACGAGCTGCGCTCCCAGCGCGAGCTGATCGCCCGGGAAAAACTCGCCACCGTGGGCGAGATCGCGAGCGGTGTGGCGCATGAGGTCAACAACCCGCTCACCGCGATCCGCATGGAAGCGGAGCTGCTCGCACGCAGCCATAAAGACCCGGAGACCGACGCGGCGACGTCGCTGATCGTGCGCGAAGTGGACCGCGCCGCCCGCATCGTCCGCAGCCTGCTGCGCCTGGCGCGCCGCGCCGACACCGCGCCCGTCCGCGTGCAGATCAACGACTTGGTCCGCGACGTCGGCGAGATTCGCCATCGTGTTCTCAAGGGCGACAGCATCGACTTGGTCGTGCAGCTCGATCAGGCGGCGCCGGCGGTACTGGGACTGGGCCAGGAGCTGCAGCAGGTGGTGATCAACCTGGTGACCAACGCGGAGCACGCGGTGCGCGGCCGCAAGCCTGCCGTGATCAAACTGCAGACCTCGGCGCGGGCGGGATGGGTGCGTCTGACCGTCGAAGACTCAGGTGCCGGTGTGCCGCGCGAGATCCGCCAGCGCATTTTCGATCCGTTTTTCACGACCAAAGGACCCGACGAAGGCTCAGGGCTCGGTTTGGCGATCTGTCAGCGCGTGGTGAGCGAGGTGGGCGGCAAGCTGTGGCTGGACGACTCGGAAGACCTGGGTGGGGCGCGGTTCGTGGTCGAGCTGCCGGCTGCTCCGGAGCGCGTCGAAACGGAGGGCCTGATCGGATGAAACGGGTGAGTCCCTAGACTTCGACGATCGTACGGCGGTAGGTGGCGAGGACCCCCAGCCCGTAGATTCCGATGGCGACGAGCAACGTTCCCAGGCGCCAGTCGCCCCCGAACTTGAGGAGGCCCGCCACGACGTAGGCCGCGCTGGCCGCGAAGCCCAGCCCCACGACTTCCTTCCGGCCCATCAGGACGCCGAACACGTAACCCCAGCTGAACCCGGCCCACACCAGCAGCGGCACGCCGAGGCGCAGGATGTGGCCCGGATCGATCAGGTTCAGGCCGCCGGCGAACGCGCAGAACAGCCCGATCAGGGTGTAGCTCGCGAGGTGCAGAGCGAGCGGCAGCGGGACGGAGTCGGTGCGATTGGCGAACATGGCTCGGGCTGTGCGGGACAGCGGTAAGATACTACGGGAAAACGGGAGACGGGAGACCGATACGGCCGTGCGTGCGACGCGAACCTACCTGGAGATGACCGAGCCGCGCCAGTTCCGCCCGGCGCTCGGTGAGTTCCCCGACGTCACGGTCGAGCGTATCGCCGACCCTGCCCCGGCGTTGTATCGCACGTGCTATCAGACGGTGGGCGCCGGATTCCACTGGCGCGACCGCTGGCAGTGGACCGACGCCGAGATCGCCGCGCATCTCGCCCAGCCGGAGATCTCGCTGCACGTCGCGCGCCGCGGCATCGCGATGGTGGGCTGGTACGAGCTGCGACAGCTGCCCGAGGAGCATTCGGTGGAGATCGCGTACTTCGGCATCGTACCGGCGGAGTTCGGAAAGGGCTTCGGCAAGTATCTACTGTCGTGCGCCGTGCGCGACGCCTGGGCGCTGGGACCGCGGCGCGTCTGGCTCCATACCTGCACGCTGGACCATCCCAACGCGTTGCCGAATTATGTCGCGCGCGGATTCGCCGTCTACAAGACCGAGGAATACGACGTGGTAGAGCGCTGATTCCGCAATCCACCATCCGCCATTAGGTTCCGACCGTGAACTTCACCCTGTCGCGCAAAGCCAAGCTCATCATCGCGGCCGTCATCGTGGCCCCGTTGATCCTCTTCGTGTTCTACACGTGGTCGGCACTCACATGGACGTATTCGTCCGGTGAGCGCGCGGGCTACGTGCAGAAATTCTCGCATAAGGGTTGGATTTGCAAAACCTGGGAAGGTGAGCTGGCGATGGTCGCCGTCCCCGGGTCGATGCCGGAGAAGTTCTACTTCACCGTCCGCAGCGACTCCATCGCCGGCCTGATCAATCAGTCTCTGGGGAAGCGCGTGGCGCTGCACTACCAGCAACACAAAGGCATCCCCACCAGCTGCTTCGGCGAGACGGAGTATTTCGTCAGTGACGTGAAGGTCGTGGAATGAGCAAGAATTCTTTCGGTGCCCGCGCTTCCCTGCAAGCGGGCGGCCATAGCTACGAGATTTACCGCCTCGACGCCCTGGAGAAACGCGGGCTGGCGGTCTCGCGCCTGCCCTATTCGCTGCGCATCCTGCTCGAGAATCTCCTGCGCCTGGAAGACGGCCGTAGTGTTCGGACGGAGGATATCGAAAAGCTCACTCGTTGGGACCCCAAGAAGACGCCCGACGAGGAAATCGCATTCATGCCCGCGCGCGTGCTGATGCAGGACTTCACGGGCGTACCGGCGGTGGTGGACCTCGCCGCCATGCGCGACGCGATGGTGCAGATGGGCGGCGATCCCAAGAAGGTGAATCCGCTGCTGCCCGCCGAGCTGGTGATCGACCATTCGGTGATCGTGGACGAGTTCGGGACGGTCACCGCGTTCCAGGTCAACGCCGACAAGGAATTCGAGCGCAACCGCGAGCGCTATGCGCTGCTGCGCTGGGCGCAGAAAACCTTCAAAGGGTTCCGTGTCGTCCCGCCCGACACCGGCATCGTGCACCAGGTAAATCTCGAGTATCTGGCGCGCGTCGTCTTCACGACCGACGGCAAGGCACCCCAGGCCTACCCCGACACGCTCGTCGGCACCGACTCGCACACCACGATGATCAACGGCCTCGGCGTCCTCGGCTGGGGTGTGGGCGGCATCGAGGCCGAAGCCGCGATGCTGGGGCAGCCCGTCTCGATGCTGATCCCGCAGGTGGTGGGATTCCGCCTCTCCGGCAAGCTCGCCGAGGGCGCCACGGCGACCGACCTGGTCCTCACGGTCACGCAGCTGCTGCGCCAGAAGGGCGTGGTGGGGAAATTCGTGGAGTTCTTCGGGCCCGGCGTGGCGACGCTGCCGCTCGCCGACCGCGCCACCATCGGCAACATGGCGCCGGAGTACGGCGCCACCGTCGGCATTTTCCCGGTGGACCAGGAGACGTTGCGGTATCTCGAGTTCACCGGCCGGCCGGCCGAGCAGATCGCCCTGGTCGAGGCGTACATGAAAGAGCAGGGCCTCTTCCATACCCCCGGCGCGCCGGAGCCCGTGTACTCGGACACGCTGCAGCTCGATTTGGGCACGGTGGAGCCGAGCATGGCGGGCCCGCGCCGGCCGCAGGACCGCGTGCCGCTGAACGACGTGGGCAAGAATTTCCTGCAGAACCTGCCATCGCTCGTGAAGCCGACGTCGCCCGTGGCCCCGCCGTCCAACGCCAAGCGCTGGGAGGAAGAGGGCGGCAACGTCGCGACGGCCGAGGCGCCGCCGGTGCGTAAGACACACGTCAACTTGCGGCTCGACGACGCCGAGCATCAGCTGCGCCACGGGTCGGTGGTCATCGCCGCGATCACGAGCTGCACCAACACGTCCAATCCGTCGGTGATGATCGCCGCAGGCCTGCTCGCCAAGAAAGCAGTGGACCGGGGGCTCGCCACGCAGCCGTGGGTGAAGACCAGCTTGGCGCCCGGCTCCAAGGTGGTGACGGAGTATCTCGATAAGGCGGGCCTGACGCAGTACCTCGACCGGCTGCGCTTCAACCTGGTGGGCTACGGCTGCACGACGTGCATCGGCAACTCGGGCCCGCTGCCCGAGGCCGTGTCCGCGGCGATCGCCGAGGGCGAGCTGGTGACGTGCGCGGTGCTCTCGGGCAATCGCAACTTCGAGGGCCGCATCCAGCAGGAAGTGCGCGCCAATTATCTCGCCTCACCGCCATTGGTGGTCGCATACGCCCTGGCGGGGCGCATCGATATCGACTTCCACACCCAGCCGCTCGGCACCGGCAAGGACGGCAAGCCCGTGTTCCTGCGCGACGTGTGGCCGTCCACCAAGGAAGTCGCCGACATGGTCGGCCGGGCGATTCAATCGTCGATGTTCCGGAAGTCCTACGCCGCTGTGTTTGCGGGCGACGAGCGCTGGAATTCGCTGCCGGTGCCCGAGGGCGACCGCTTCGTGTGGGAGCCCGACTCGACCTATATCCGCCGCGCGCCCTATTTCGACGGCATGCCGGCGCAGCCGGGCCCCATCAAAGACATCACCGGCGCGCGCGTACTGTGCCTGCTGGGCGACAGCATCACCACCGATCACATCTCCCCCGCCGGCTCGATCCGCAAGACGGCGCCTGCCGGGCAATACCTGATCGAGCACGGCGTGCAGCCGGTGGATTTCAATTCGTACGGCGCGCGCCGTGGCAATCATGAAGTGATGGTGCGCGGCACGTTCGCGAACGTCCGCCTCAAGAACCTGCTCGCCCCGGGGACCGAGGGGCCGTTCACGGTCCATCTGCCCGACGGCGCGCCGCTGACGATCTTCGACGCGTCGCTCAAGTACTTCGCCGAGGGCACACCTCTGGTGGTGCTCGCCGGCAAGGAGTACGGCTCCGGCTCCTCCCGCGACTGGGCCGCCAAGGGTCCGCGCCTGCTCGGCGTGCGCGCGGCGATCGCGCAGAGCTACGAGCGCATTCACCGGTCGAATCTCGTGGGGATGGGGATCCTGCCGCTGCAGTTCACCGCGGGACAGACGGTCGAGACGCTGGGCCTCACGGGCACCGAGCGCTACGACATCGCGGGGCTGGCGGATGTGCTGCAGGAAGGATTCCCGCGCGGCAAGGAAGTCACCGTGCGCGTGTCACCGGCGACGGGCGCCGCCAAGGAGTTCCGCGCCTTGGTCCGCATCGACACGCCGCAGGAGCTGCAGTACTACCGGCACGGCGGGATTCTCGAGTACGTGTTGCGCCAGCTCGCGGGAAAATAAGCCGCGAGCCGGCGCAGCATCCGGCGCTCAGGCCTTCAGGCCCTTCGCGCCCTTCCCCACTTCGATCTCGACGAACTTCGGCTTCGCCTGCTCGCTCTTGGGGAGCGTGAGGGTGAGGAGCCCCTGCTCCACCACCGCTTTGACCTTCGTCACGTCCACGGTCACGGGCAGCGTGAACGTCCGCACGAACTCGCCGTAGGTCCGCTCATAGCGATGGACCCGCTCGGCTTTCTCCTCGGCCACCTGCTCCTTGATGCCGCTGATGGTGAGGATGTTGTTCTCCATGCTGACGCGCACGTCCTCGGGCTTCACGCCGGGGATCTCCGCCACGATCCGGATCAGCTCCGGCTCCTCGACGATGTCCACGACGGGCGCCCAGGCGCCAGTCAGGCCATTCGTCGGCGTGTCCAGCAGCGTGAACGGCTCGAACACCCGGCCCATGCGACGCTCCAGGTTGTAGAGCAGGTCGAGCATGGGGTCCAGCGTCTGCTTCCTCGTGATGATCGGCATATGCCCTCCTTAGGGCTGGACTGCGTGCGGAAGCTGGCACGGGCGGCGTGATTCGGCGGTGAATCGGGCGTGAGACGGCGTACGATCGCGAATCAGCGAATCTTCACGTCGCATTTCGCGTGGCTTCACCCGCCCGGCCCGAGATTGCAACCTCAACTCGAGGGTGGGGTGCCATGCCGACCAATCGGAACGTGGGCAATATCGACGCCGCGGTGCGGGCGCTGTTTGGCATCGTGCTCCTCGCAGCGGCTGCGATCTTCAATCAGCGCCCGTTCCTGGCGCTGGGCGCCGCATTCCTCGCGCTCGTCTTCCTTGGCACGGCCGTGACGCGCGTGTGCCCGCTGTACGTGCTCGTCGGGATGTCGACGCGCGAGCGCCAGGCGCCGCAGAGCTGAACGGATACACATCGGCCCCCGATCTCCATTTTCTTTCGAGACCGGGGGCCGGAGAACACTTGTTCCGCGCGTTCACTTCCGCCGGATCATGTCGATCCGGCAACGTCCCACCGCTCCAACTCACCGAGTTTCGCGTTCTTGTACCGGGCTGTGCCGGTGAACGTGCGGCCGGTGATGCGGTGCGGACCAAACGAGCGGCGGCGCGTTTCGCGCCGGCCCCTTCTCAGGGGCGAGTCCCGCACTGGCCGCCCTCCCAGGCGACCGCGATCAACTTGCCATATCACGTGTGAATCGGATGTGAATCGCGCGTGAGACTGTTACGGAATGCTCGTACCGTGGCAGGCCGTGCAGACTTCTGGATTCTTCCGCTTCATGCGCGCGGCGTCGAAGCCGGGGCCGTGCGGGTTGAAACGCCGGCCGCCCAGGGCCGAGTGGCAGGTGAGGCAGTCGCGCTCGACATGACACGACACGCAGGTCTCGAGGTTCTGTCGCGCGGCGCGCCCGTGACCGGCGATGAACGCCGGGTTGGCGTCGTGATAGGTCCCGGGGCGCAGCGCCTCCCGCGCCACGAGCCCCGCCTTGACGTGGCAGCTGGTACAGAACTGCCCGGGGTTGTGGCACTCGCTGCACGACGTCTCGCGCGAGTAGGCCGCGGCTGGATGCCGCGACAGGAATCCGGCGGCGTGGTAGGTCGCGGCGCTGCCCGGATTGGGGCGGTGGCACTCGAGGCAGTCCGCGCGCACGTGACACCCGGCGCAGCTCGCGGGCTGGGCTCGCGCAATCGCGGCGTGGCGGTCGGCGAAGCGCGGGCGGTGCGACGGCGGCGCCGGGAGGCGGCCCGCCAGCGCGAGCGAGCGGCGATCGGATGCGAACGCGGCGATCACCCGATTGTCAGCCGTCGACGCGTGGCACGTGAGGCAGAATTCGCGCGCGTGGCACGTGGCACAGCTCTGGATGCCGGCGGCGGCGAGCGCTCCGTGTCCGTCGCGGAAGCCGAAGCGCGCGTCGCCGTGCGACGGCGGCGACGGAAACCCCGCCACATCGGCCAGCGCAAGCCGCGTAGCACCCGCCAGGGGCACGTGGCAGGTGCGGCAGGCCGTGTCGGGCGCGGCGAGGTGCGCCACCCGCAGTCCATGACACGCGAAGCACCGCGAGACCATGGCGGTGTTCACGCCGAAGTCCGCGGTTCCCGGCGTGGCGTGGCAGTCGGCGCAGCGCGGCACGTCTTTTCCGGCCGCGACGAGTTTCGCATTGGCGCGGCCGGCGTGGCGCACGTGATCGAAATCGAGGTTGGTGCGCGGCGCCGCGGGCGCCTGCCAGACCACGCGTTTCTGCACGACGCCGTCGTGACAGGCGGCACAACCCGTCGAATCGGGGTACAGCGGCGCGCCGGCCGTAACGGTGCCCGCATGACACACCGTACACACCGGGAACACCTTGCGATGCTTCGCGTGATCGAACGGCGCGGCCGCCTGCTGCGCGTGCGCCGCGGCACCAGCGAGCAGCAGTACGGCGGCGAACAGGAGGGCTCTCATGGCGCACCCCGCTGTTCGGGAATCTGCCATACGGCCGGCGGCACACCGCGGAGATCCGCGCCCTTGCCGAAGGCCAGCGTCACCCGGGCCGAGAGGCGCGTCTGGCGCCAATCGAACGCGCCGGCGTCGGGGCGCCCCTGGTTCTGGAAGAACTGCGTCGCGTCGAGCGCCACGGTCGCGCGCTCGCTGGGCCGGTACGCCGCCGACACGCCGACCAGCGTGACCTTGGCCTCGTTGTAGCGGAACTCGAGCGGGCGGTCGAGCGTGGCCGCTTGTACAGCGACATCGAACCGCGCGTCCGGCGCGAAGCGCAGCGCGCCATCGAAGCCGCGGGATGCGGCGCCGGTGCCGAACTCCGCGTGATAGCCGTAGTCCACGCCCCATTCGGTCGCGGGCTGGTAGGTCGCCCCTAACGTGAAGCGCCAACCCGACGTCTGCGTGCCCTGCACCAGGGGCGTGGACACGTCCGCGGGCGAGTACTTGTAGCGCTCCCCCTGCACGTGCACCGCGAGATGCTGCAACGGCGTCACCGCCAGCGAACCCTGCACGGCGTGATACGGGACGGGACTGAACGCGCCCCAGATGGTCCACAGGTCGAAGTGCGGCCGGTAGCGGCGCACGCCCACGCTGGCGTTGACCCGCCCGCCCGGCGCCGCGTAGCCCAGCGCCGCCTCGGCGCTGCCCCACCACCCGGCGGCGAGATCGTAGTCGGCGCCGCCCGTGAGCGACCAACCCGGCGCGGGCCGCACACCAGCGTCGACGCCGAAGCGCTCGGACACGAAGTAGTCGCTGCGCGGATCCACTTCGCGCTGGTAGGTCGTGCGCACGTCGACGCGCGCTCCCGTCCACCCGGCGGCGAGGCCCGCGACGATTTGGCGTTGCCGCGGCTGGAAGTCGTCCAGCGGATTGAGCGCGGGGCTCGTGACGGGGAGCGCGCTCGCGCGCGCCAGGCCCCACCCCGCGTAGCCTGACAGCTCCAGGCCCCGCATGCCGGGGCGCACGACGAGTCGGGCACCGTCCACGCCGCTCACGCCGAAGCGCGTCACGACCGTCTGCCGGCCGAGCTGCGCGGTATAACGCGGGGTGGCGTATTCGGCGTATCCCTCGAGCAGCTGCACCGCGGGATCGGTGCCCGGCCACGCGTTCGAGCTCCCGAGATCAGTGCCGGCGCGGGCGGTCACCCGCACGCTCAGGCCGCGCACGCCCAGTCCCCACACCGACAAGTCGGCGGTGGTCACCATGGGACCGCCGCTCTGACGCGGTCCCGGACGGAAGAACGTGCAGTAGCTGCCGCCGGCCGAGCAGCTCACGGCGTAACCGTCGGGCGTTTGCGGTCCGCCGTTGGGGCCCGGAACCGTGTCGCTCGCGAGAATGCTGTCGAGGGTCACGCCGCGATACGCCGCCGTTTGGACGCGTGCATCGACGCGCAGCCGGTAGCCCTGCGCGCCGGCCGCCGCGGGGAGTAACAGTCCGACCCACCAGATGCGCTTCATGAGCCGCCCGATGCGCGAAGCAGATGGACGCGGTACTGCTCCGGCGTCGCCTGCAGGTGGCAGACGCTGCACTCGCGATCGGCATAGTGCTTGGCGCGCTGCGCCTCGTGACAGGTCAAACAGAGCTCGCGATCCGGCACGAGCGACGCGACGGTCGTGGTCGTATGGCACGCGTCGCAGCCGGCATGAGTCTCGACCGGCGCGGCGTGAGCACCCCGCACCCAGGCACCGCTGTGGCAGCCGGCGCAGTCGCGCGCCGCCGTGTGGTGCCGGTCGTGACAGGCGCCGCAGCTCTTGACCTCGGGCGCGGGGGCGAGCGAGACGGGCGTCGTGTGGCATTCGACGCAGCGTAAGGACTGGTGCGCCGCATGCGCGAAATTCACGATCCGTGGGCGCGCGGCGTGAGTCGCGACGGTCACGGTCAGGGACTCCGTCACGGGCGGCGCGAGCTCCGTGTCGACGTGACAATTGGCGCACGGGGTGCTGCCGGGTGCCTGGTGA
>DATLWA010000243.1:0-10244 GCA_035576905.1 Gemmatimonadales bacterium | reverse complement strand
CGAGCTTGCAGTTGATTTCGCGGGACGCGTAGTTGATCATCGACATGAGCGCGTCCCCTTATCCGAAGAGCTTGTCAATTTCGTCTTCCGCCCCTTCGAGCAGGCCCTTTTGAGGCGCCCCGCCCGTCCCCACGCGATTGAACATCTCCTCGAACACCTTGTTGAGACTCTCGACCACGCTGCGGGCCTTGAGCTTGACCAGGCCGAGCGTGGCGCGTTGATCGAACAACACCACCAGGATGACCCGCTTGGCGACGTCGGCGAGGTACATCGATTCCTTTTCGCCCTGGTGCACGAGCGATGCGAATTCCGGCTCGCCGATCATCTTGGCAAGCTGATCGTTGGCGCTGAAGTCGGCGGCGGTGAGTGATGCGAAGGCGGTGGGATCGAACTGCGGCGTCTCGCCGACGGTCGCGACCAGCTGGCCCGTGCGGTCCACGAGCAGCGCGCAACGCGCGTTCGAATCGCGCAGGAACGCCTGGAGGTGCGTCTGAATCTGCTTGAAGTCGTTTTCGCTGAACGACCAGCTGGCCGCACCCGTCATCCGGCTCCCTCAGTCACTCCGATTCCGACATGTCGCGGCGCGCGAGCAGGGACTGCGCGATGGTCACTCCGTCCGCGTATTCGAGATCCCCGCCCACCGGCAGCCCGCGCGCGATGCGCGTCACACGGACGCCCGCGGGCTTGAGCACTTGCTGCAGGTACGTCGCGGTCACCTCGCCCTCCATCGACGGGTTGGTCGCGACGATCACTTCCCGCACCCCGGCGCCGTTGCTGACGCGCTCGAGCAGCCGCTCGATCCGCAGCGCCTCCGGGCCGATCCCCTCGAGCGGCGACAACCGCCCGCCCAGCACGTGGTAGCGGCCGTGGTATCCCCCGGCCCGCTCGATCGCGCCGACGTCCCCCGCTTCTTCCACCACGCACAACACGGTCGCGTCGCGCCGCGGATCGCGGCAGATCGCGCACGGGTCCTCGTCGGAGAGATTGCCGCACACGCCGCAGGCCTCGACCTGCGCGCGCACCCGGCGAATCGCCTCCGCCAGCCGCTCCACAATCTCGGGCGGCTGCTTCAGCAAGTGAAACGTCAGCCGCTGCGCCGTCTTGCGTCCGATCCCGGGGAGCCGTGCCAGCTCCGTCACGAGATCATCGATGGCCGACACGGCGAACTACAGTGGCAACTGGAACGGAAACGGCAAGCCGGGGGCGAGTTTCTTCACTTCCGCCTGGTAGAGCTCGGCGGCCCGCTTCTGCGCCTCGGTCACCGCGGCAAGGACGAGGTCCTCGAGCAGCTCGACGTCCCCCGAGGCCACCACCTGGGGATCGATCTTGATCGAGCGGATCATCCCGCGCCCGTCGGCCGTCGCCTGCACCATCCCGCCGCCCGCCGAGACCGTCACCGTCTGTTGCGCCAGTTGGGACTGCATCTCCGACAGCCGTCCCTGCATCTGCTGCCCCAGCTGGAGCAGGCTGGATAAATCCGCCATGTGTCGAAAGTTACCCGTGGCTCGAGGGGCCCGCAAGCTACTCCAGCAGCTCGAGATCGAGCGCGTCGGCCGCGGCATTCAACGTCGGATCCTTCTGGCGCAGCACCTTGAGCCGCTCCGCGTTGGCGCTCTCGGCGGTGAGCCGTTCACCGCGCGGCGGCGCCGTGACGGCGCCCCCCGCTCCCGGCTCGCCGCTCACCGTCACGCGCACGCGCACCGGCTCCGTCACGTGCCGGCCGATCACCTGCGCCAGCGCGTCGCGCTTGCGGTCCACCCCTTCGGCGTGATGCGCGTCACCCAGCGTGAGCGTTACGACGCCGCCCGCGACCGCTGTGAGGGCCGCCTCGGCCACGAGACTCGCGATCATCGGATTCTCGGCGCGCATGTCCGCCACGATGCGGGGCCACAGGGCGCGGAGACGCTCGAGCGTCGCGGGGCCTTTCTCCGAGGGGGGAGGGGACGGGGGAAGGGGAACGGGTGGCGCGACGTCGCGCAATTGCGGCGGCGCCTGCGGAGCGGGAGCCGGGGCGGGACCCTTCCCTCTGCCCACTTCCCCTTTCCCCAAAGCCGCCAGCACTTCCCCGAGCTCCACCGTCCGATCCATCATCGCCCACCGCAACAGCAGCAGCTCGACCGCGAGGCGCATGCTGCCGCCGCGCCGGATCTGTACCTCCATTTCGCCGAGCACGCCGAGCAGCCGCACGACGTCGGGCGGCGGCAGCCGGGCGGCCGCGCTCCGCACCACCTGCGCCAGTCCTTCCGTGAGCCCTTCGGGCTGCCCGCCCAGCCCCGCGACGAGCAACGCGCGCAGCGTCTCGCCCGCTCCGTCCACGAACTCGCCGAGATCGGCGCCCGCTTCGAGTAGCCGTTCGACCAGCGGAAACACCGCTGCCGCGTCGCGCTCGCTCACGAGCCGCAGCATCTCGCCGTACAGCTCGTCGGGGATGAGGCCCAGGACGGCGCGCACGCGATCGGCCGAGACGGGCCCCGCGCCGAACGACAGCACCTGATCGAGCACCGACAGCGCGTCGCGCATGCCGCCGTCGGCGCTCTTGGCGATCAAGTGCAGCGCGTCGTCGGCGGCGGCGATGTGCTCGGCCCGGACCACCGCCTGCAGCCGCTCCACGATGGCGTGCGGCCCGATGCGGCGGAAATCGAAGCGCTGCAGCCGCGACAGCACCGGCGCCGCGGTTTGGGCGATCTTGTGCGGCTCGGTGGTCGCGAACACGAACACCACGCGCGGCGGCGGCTCCTCGAGGATCTTGAGCAGCGCGTTCCACGCCTCGCGCGTGAGCATGTGGGCTTCGTCCACGATGTAGACCTTGTGGTGGCCCTCGGTGCTCGCCGCGTACATCGCGCGCTCGCGCAGATCGCGCGCGTCGTCCACGCCGCGGTTGGACGCCGCGTCGAGCTCCACCACGTCGAGCCCCGCCGAGCCGTTCCACGTGCGCAGGCAGGCGTCGCACTCGCCACAGGGCTCCCCCGCGCCGGCGCTCTTGCGCTCGCAGTTCAGCGCCATCGCCAGGATCCGCGCCGCCGTGGTCTTGCCCACGCCGCGCGGCCCCGCGAACAGGTAGCCGTGCGCCGGCCGCCCCTGCGCCACCGCGCCGCGCAATGCCGCAGCCACGTGGTCCTGGGCGATGAGATCGGCGAAGCGTTTGGGGCGGTACTTGCGGGCGAGGGCGATCATAGACGCAATCTAACGCGGGTCCACTAGCCCGGACACGGCACCACGCCGCGCACGGGGTCGGACAGAACCGCCGCGGTGAGCGAGCGCTTGAGGCCCGCCGCCGAGATGGTGAGGACCGTGGTGCCGCCGCCCCGCGGGTCGAGCGCGACCGTGGCGCCGCCGGACGCGGGCGTCACGACGCCCACCCGCAGCACCCGCTCGTCGGCCGCGGCGACCGCCACGCTGTCCGCGGCGACCGGCGTGCCGAACGAATCGAGCGGGCGCACCTCCAGGGCCGTGCGCGCACCCACCGACAGGACCAACAGTCCTGCCAGCGTTTGGCCGCCGCACGAGAGCGCGAGCTGCGCCGGCGCGCCGATGGCGGGCAGAATCGTGTCGGGCAGGGTCATGGCCCCGACGGTCGCCGTGATCACCGCGGGGAGCGCTTTCGTCCCGAACGTCACCCCGACGGCCGCACGCCCCCGGCTATCCGTCAAGACACTCGCCGCGTCGGGCGTCGCGTTGGTGGCGGTGAGCGTCACTGCCGCGGCGGCGAGCGGCGCGCCACTCGCGTCGCGTGCGGTGAACACCAGCGGCGCGCTCAGCCGCTGCGCCGCCACACCGTGCTCGCGCGTCGCCGTCCAGCCCGAGTGGGCGGCGTCCGCCGCGATGACCCGGGGCGGCACGACTGGCGGGGCGACGGGCACCGGGGCCGGCCGCGGGGAGACGACCTTCGGGACGTGCGTGGTGTCGCGACGCGCAGGGGCGGCAGCCGCCCGCGGCTGGGCACGTCGCGCACACGTATCGATCTCTTTCAATACCGCCGCGTTCGCGCCCAGGGCCGTGAAATCGGCGCGATCGCGGCCGCTCGGCGCGAAGCTGAGACACGTGCGGCGCACCATGCCCGCGATTTCGTCTTGCGAAAATGTCGAGCCGGAGAGCAAGCGAATCAGGTCGGACTTGCGCAGCGGCTGTGCCTGCTGCGCGGCGAGCACGGCGAGCGTTGCCACCACGTGCGTGATCACGGCCGCGGACAGCGCGAGCGATCGAACTGGGCGTCCACGGTGTCCACCGCCGCGAACAGCGCCCGGTCGCGCTCCACATGCGCGGGGTCGAGCGATCGCCTGAGTGCCTTGCGGGCCGTCCCGTACGCGAGCATCTGGTTTTCCACTGCAGCGAAGCCGCGCGTCAGCTCCGCGCACGTGATCTGGCGCGACGCGAACAGCCGCGCCCGATCGCCGTAGTTCCGCACCACGCTCATCGCGCTGTCGGCGGCCGCCTCGAAACGGGCCAGCGTGCTATCGCTGAGAGTCGCGGTGGGCAACGGCGGCGTCGCCGTGCGCCCCGCCAGACCCGGACGGATTTTGAAGTAGTAGTACGCGCCGCCGCCGCCCAGTGCGAGTAGCAGCAGCAGGCCCCACACCCAGCCATGACCCGAGCCGCCCCGTTTCGCCGCCGCGAGCGATGCGTGAACCACGGGCCGTGACGTCCGCCGCCGCGCGGGATCCGACGGCCGCGGCGCCGGCGGTGGAGCGGGCGTGGGCGCCGTCATCCGGTGAGCGGACTGCCGGGGCGGCGGCTCATGGGGTGTCGCGGGCTCCGGCATCGGCGCACCGAGCTCCAAGAGTGGCAGGCCGGCCGTGGATGGCGACGGCTTGGCCGGCGGCGCCGGCCGCGGTGCCGTGGCGGATGCCCGCGGCGCGGCTGCCTGCGGCGGCGGCGCGGGCGGCGGCGGCGGAGCTGGCGGAGGTGCCGGGGGCGGCGCGGGCGCCGGTTGGGCGGGGCGCATCACCTCGAGCGTGGACCGGGCCGCCGACGCCGCACCTTTGGTCGACGGACGCGGCGCGGGCATCGCGGCAGTCGCGCCCCGCGTCGCCGCGCGGTCGGCCGTGCGGAAATTGCGCCACGGCAGGTGCGACACCTTGCCGCCGGGAGCGGACGCCTCTTTCTCGTCGATCACCTCGTAAAACGGCAGCGCCACGAGCGCCGCCTGATCGCCGCTGGGCACCCGGAAGAGCGCGGCCACCGGCTGGTCGGCCGTACCGCCCAGCACCAGCGCCACGTGCCACGCTTTCCCGAAGAACGTCACGTGCGTTTCGAGGTCGCCCGCCGCGAGCGACAGACCGAGCGGCGGATGGCTGTGATACCAGCCGATCACGTGCCCGTTGGTCTTGGCGAGCTCCTTGTGCACGCGATCCATCACGCGGCTCACGACCACCGTGGTCTTGTCGCCGTAAATCGGTTGCGTGAGGCGGACGGTCGAATCGACCACCACGTAGCGGGCGTGCGATGCCGCGTCTTCGCACAGGTCGCCGGTGAGGAAGCCGAGCAGCCCGCTCTCAGGGGACGCGCGGAAGTGCTCGTTGATGGCGCGCAGCGCCGACGGCGCGAAGAACACCGGGAATTGCATCGTCGCCGGCACGGCCCCGCCCTGCGGCACCCAGAGAATGGCATGCGGCGTGGGAATCGGCGCCTGGCGCACGGTCAGACCGCCGGGTGAGGTCACGAGAGCGTCGTGGTGATGAGAGACGCCGCGCGGTCGATGTCGTCGCGCGTCACGTCGAGGTGCGTGACCGCCCGCAACCGCTTGGTCCCGAACGGCACGACCAGCACGCCCGCCGCCGCGAGGCGCGGGGTGACCGTCTCAGCGGTATCGCCGGGACGCACCAGGTCGATCATCACGATGTTGGTCTCCGGCGCGAGCGGCCGCACGGCCGGACACGTCGCCAGACGCTCGGCCAGGAGCTTGGCGTTCACATGGTCGTCGGCGATGCGCGGCAGATTGTGGTCCAGCGCGTACAGCCCGGCCGCCGCCAGAATTCCCGACTGCCGCATGCCGCCGCCCAAGCGCTTGCGGACTTCCCACGCGCGCTCGCGCTGCGCCTTGGGGAACGCGAGGCACGACCCCACCGGACACCCCAGACCTTTCGAGATACTCACCATCACGCTCGCCACGCCCAGTGTGAGGCGCGCCGGCGGGACGCCGAGCGCCGCCGCCGCGTTCCACAGCCGCGCGCCGTCGAGGTGCACCGGCAGCCCGGCCGCCGCGGCGACCGCGATGTTCGCCGCCAGCACGGCGGCGGACATCACTTTCCCGCCCGCCGCATTGTGGGTGTTCTCGAGCGCCACGGCGGATGGGCGTGGCACGTGGGGCGACGGCGGCCGCAACGCGCCGCGCAGCAGATCAGCCGTGAGCAGGCCGTCAGGTGTGGTCACCGGACGGATCTGCACGCCCGCGAGCGCCGCGACGCCCGCGAGCTGGTAGTGCACGAGATGCGCGTTGGCTTCGACCAGCAGCTCCGTGCCCGGTCGCGTGGCGAGCGCGATGCCGGTCTGGTTCGCCTGCGTGCCCGATGGAAAGAACAGCGCGTCATCCATGCCGAGCAGCTCGGCCACGCGCCGCTCGAGCCGCCGCGTGGTGGGATCGCCGTCCAGCACGTCGTCGCCGACCTCGGCTTCGGCCATGGCGCGGCGCATCGCCGGCGACGGCCGCGTCACCGTGTCGGAGCGCAGGTCGATCGGCGCCGTCACGCGAGACCCACCTTCTGAGCGCGCCGCAGGCGGATGAGATCGACCACCTCCGCCACCTCGCAGCTCAGCAGGAACGCGTAGGCCATGCCGTACACCCAAAGGAAGAAAAGAAACAGCGCCACCAGATTGGCGTCCGAGGCCACACGATCGAGCGTGACGAAGCGCGTGAGGTAGAGCGCGTAGAGCCGCTTCCCCACTTCGAATGCCACGGCACAGAAAAGGGCCGACACGATCGCCGTGCGCCATGGCAGGCGGCGGCTCGGCAGGATCTCGAAGATGAGAAAAAAGAGCGCAGTGCTGAACCCGAACGTGACCAGCTCGATGCTGAACCGGTACAGCCAGGCCAGGACGAAGCCGCCGCCCAGCACGTCGTCCGATTGCGCCTTGATCGCCGGCAGCGCGGCATTGGCCACGAGCAGCGCCGCCGTGACGAACACCATGGACAGATCCGTCAACTTCGCCACGGGCCAGGGCCGGATCTCGTCGGAGTCGAACACTTCGTTGAGCGCGACGCGCAGCCCGCCGAAGAACCGCGACGAGAACCACAGGAACAGCGGCACGCCGAGCACCGTGAGCCGCCCGCGCGCTTGCACCAGCGTGGTGATCACGGCCTCCACGCGGCGGAACATTTCCGGGCTGTCGGCGCCGCCGAGCGGCAGGAACCGCGCGAGCAGCTCGTGCACGGCGATCTGATGAGTGGTAATCTGGTGCTGCACCAGGTAGCCGACCGTCGCGAGGACGAGGACGACGAACGGCAACGCGGTGAGCAGGAGATCGAACGACAGCGCGCTCGCGAGGAACGGGATGTTGTCTTCGAAAGCGGCCTCGAGAGTGCGGCGGATCACGCCGAGTGGCGAGCGATGCCACCCTCCGTCGCGCTTCACGCGAGCGTCTCGTCCTCCTCGTCGGCGACTTCGGCGCCCCCGGTCATGTGCCCGGCGCCGCGGCGCCGCCGGCGCGCGGCTTCGAGCCGCCGCCGCACCTCTTCGCGCGCGGTCCGCCGCGCGGATTGGCCCGCGCCGTGCGCGGCCGTCACCAGGTCGCCCACTTCGCCCGCTTTCTCGACCGCGAGCTGCCGCAGCCCCTGGAGTTTGCCGGACAACTTGCGGCGCGACGCGCCGCCCTCCTCCGGCGCGAACAGCACGCCCAGCAGCGCGCCGACCGCGAGCCCCAACAGGAACCCGCCCACCGCGCCGCCGGCCCCGCCGCCCTCACGCTCGCTCATTCGCCCGCCTCCATATCGTCCGGGGCCGCCACCGCCACCGGCCGCGGCGCCGCGTGCGACGCCAGCGGCGGCCGCACGTGCTTGTCGGTGATGTGCCGCGTGCCCCGCACCCGCAGCTGCTCGAACAAGAACGAGAACGTCTCTTCGAGCGTCGCCCCGATCCGCGCCCGCACGTCCGCCGGCAGGTCCCACAATTTCCGCTTGAACGGCCCGATCGCCTTTTTGCGGCTCTTGTAGAGGAACTGCTCCTCGGTGTCCCCCTTCTTCCATTCGTCCTTGCATTCGACCTTCACCCACTCGGCGATCTGCTTTTTCAAGGCAGCGGGCAGCGCCGGGTGGTCGAGTACGATGGTCTGGAAGTTGGTCGCGAGATGGATCTCGATCGCCTCGCACTTGGGGAAGTTGCCGAAGGCGTCGTTGGGCAGCGTCGAGGCGCCGTGCTGCACCGCGCCGCCCAGGCCGTACTGGGAACGCGCCGCCTGCGACAGCGCCTTCAGCGCGTCGAGGTCGATCTGCACCTTGGCGATGGTCCCGTCGGGCAGCACCACACCACCGTGGCTGGTTCCGGTCTGCACCGAGATCTTGGAGATGCCGACCTTCCCGCCGAGCTGCTTCAGCGTGCGGTTGTATCCGTCCATGAACGCCTTCAGCTCGTGCACGTCGGAATTCTTGCCGCCGACTTCACCGATCTCCGCGCCCACCGACACCGTGACGCCCGCCGGCTCCTTGGAGCGGATGTAGGTCGTGAGCTCCGCCGCGCGCTCGTAGTTGGTGCGCTGCTGCTCGTCGAGGTTGGGCTTGGAGAGATCGACCAGCGTGGACGTGTCGACGTCGATGTTGTAGAACCCGGCCGCGATCTCCTCGTCGATCAGCGCCCGGATGGCCGCCAGCTCGGCCTCGGGGTCCGCCGCGTACTTCTTGGCGTTGACCTGCACGTGGTCGCCCTGGATGAACAGCGGCCCCACGAATCCTTCCCGCAGCGCCGCGGCCGTCATCACGGCCACGTACTCGGCGGGGCGCTGGTCGGTGTAGGCGATTTCGCTGCGGGCGATCTCGCAGATCACGGCGCCCGCCTCGTGGCGCTTCGCCGCCCGAAAAATCGCGCGGCCCGCATCGTAGCTCAGTACGCGCACGTTCATCGCCGGCGTGGTGAACGGCGGGGCCTCGCCGCGGCCGCGCGCCATGTACAACTCGTGGATCGACGCCGGACGCACGCCCGCGTGCTGGCCGATCTCCCAGATCAGCCACCGGCCAACCTCGCGCGCGTCCTGGTCGCCGAACACCGCCTGGCGGACGAGCTCGTCCATCGCGGCGCTCTTGCGAACGGCCGGGTCGGTGAACCGCTTCAGGGTCTCTTGGACGTTCTGAGCCATGCGTGCAACCCTCCCCCGGACACGAATTTAGACCGCGTCCACCTCGATAACCAGTCCGTCGTGCGCGGGCGCCACGCCGTCAGGCAAACTCGCCGCCAACTCGGCGTGCGGCGTCTCGTGCGTCAGGTGCGTGAGCCAAGTCTGCCGCGCGCCGATGGCGCGCGCGGTGTCGACCGCCTCGGCGATCGAGAGGTGCAGCGGATGGGGCTGGCGCAACAAGGCGTTGAGGACGAGCACGCGCACGCCGGCCAGCGCCGCGCGCGCCTCCGGTGGCACGGTCTTCACATCGGTGAGATACGCGAGCGGCCCAATGCGGTATCCGAACACCCACTGCTCGCCATGCGGCAGCCGCAGCGGCAGCACCGGGAAGCCCGCGACATCCGTCTCGCGCCCCGGCTCGAGCGGGCGCGCCACCAGCTCGGGCTTCGACGTGCCCGGCCGCGCCTTCACCGCGGCGTCGAACGCGTACCCGAAGCGGGCCACCAGCTCGTCGAGCGTGGCGGCGGGGCCGTAGGCGGGCAGCGGCGCCCCCTGTTTCACGGAGAGCGCCCGCAAGTCGTCGATGCCGTGGACGTGGTCGGCGTGCGCGTGGGTGTACAGGACCGCGTCGAGGCGAGAGACCCGTGCCGCCACGAGCTGCAGGCGTAATTCGGGGGGCGTGTCGATCAGGATGCGGCGGCCGTCCGCTTCGATCAGCGCCGCGGTGCGCGTGCGGCGGTCGCGCGGATCGGTGGAGGTGCACGTGCGGCAGGAACACCCGACCTGGGGAACGCCGAACGACGTCCCCGTGCCGAGGAAGGTCAGACGCACGTCACACTTCCTCGACCTTGATCAGGTTGGTGCTGCCCGACACCTCCCACGGCACGCCGGCGGTCATGACGATGCGGTCGCCCGGCTTGGCGTAGCCGCGCTTCAGGATGAGATCGCGCACCACCGTCAGCATCGCGTCGTAGCCCGGGACG
>DATLWA010000242.1:0-3984 GCA_035576905.1 Gemmatimonadales bacterium | reverse complement strand
ATCGCGCGCATCGCTCCTTCAGGATAGCGCATGCCCGCCGCCACGCCCAGCGGCGCCACGGCGGCGAGGCGGCGCAGATCGTCGGCCGCGAGCACGACGTCCGCCGCGCGGATGTTTTCCTCCAGATACTTGCGGCGCTTGGTGCCGGGGATCGGTACCATGTCCGGCCCCTGCGCCAGCAGCCACGCCAGCGCCAGCTGCGACGGCGTGCAGCCCTTCTCGCGCGCCAGCTGCTTCACCTTGGCCACCAGGTCGAGATTCTTCTGGAAGTTCTCGCCCTGGAAGCGCGGGTGGTTGCGGCGCGTGTCGTCCGCCGAGAGATCTTCGAAACGCGCGAACCGGCCCGTGAGGAAGCCGCGGCCGAGCGGGCTGTACGGCACGAAGCCGATGCCCAGCTCGCGGCAGGTGGGCAGAATCTCGTCCTCCGGATCGCGCGTCCACAGCGAGTATTCGGTTTGCAGCGCGCTGATCGGATGGACGGCGTGGGCCCGCCGGATGGTCGCGGCCGACGCTTCCGACAATCCCAGGAAGCGCACTTTCCCGGCGCGCACCAGGTCCGCCATGGCACCCACGGTTTCTTCGATCGGCACGCTGCGGTCCACGCGATGCTGGTAGTACAGGTCGATGTGATCCACGCCGAGCCGCTCGAGCGACGCGTCGCACGCCTGGCGCACGTAGTCGGCCCGGCCGTTCACGCCCTTCCAGCTGCCGTCGGCGCCGCGCACGTTGCCGAACTTGGTGGCGAGCACCACGCGATCGCGTTTGCCCGCAATCGCTTTGCCGACCAGGATCTCGTTGGTGTACGGGCCGTACACGTCGGCCGTATCGAGGAACGTGACGCCCAGCTCGATGGCGCGATGGATGGTCGCAAGCGACTCCTCGTCGTCGCGGCCACTGTAGAAATCCGACATCCCCATGCACCCGAGGCCCAGGGCGGAGACGGTCAGGCCCTGCGTGCCAAGTTTTCGCTGTTTCATTAATCGCCTCGCTGCAAGCGTTTCAAGAGTTGAATCTGTCCCGCGTGATACAGATCGTGCGACGCGATGCCCACGACCGTCGCCGCGGCGTTCCAGCGCGATTGCCAGACGCGCCGGCCCAGGCGGGCGGGCGCGAGCCGCGCGATGGCCCGGCGCAGCAACCCGTGTTCGCGCTTGAGCAGCGCCACGTCCGCCTTCCATTGCGCGGCGGTGGGGCGGGCCGGCAACGCGGGGAAATTCGCACCGCTGCGCGGGAACGTCACCGTTTCGTCCCGCGTCAGGCGGCGCCGAACCGTGTTCTTCCAGTAGGCCGTGTGTAACACCAGCTCCCAGATATTGTGCCGGCCGCGCCCCGGCCGCCACAATGCCTGCCGCGGCGATACTCCCCGTATGGCGCCGGCCAAGGGCGTGCCGTGCCATGACGCACCGCCGAACGCCTGCGCGAAAACGTTCAACAACAGTTGGACTCGGGCATCCTTCGCCATGAGCGGCCTCCGGGGCGGATGGTGCGAAGCGCGGCAGAAGGTGAGAAGTTAACGCGGGAGGCAAAATCCATGTTCCTGCTCTGCGCCATCGCTGTGCTCACGCAAGCGCCGTCGAAACGGGCGCTCACGGTCGACGACCTGTTCGCCATCAAGCAGGTCGGGACGCCGCAGGTCAGTCCCGACGGCCGCTGGGTGGCCTACACCGTGCGCTCGACCAACCTCACTGCCGACCGCAACGAGACCGGGTTGTGGATGGCGCCGCTCGACTCGAGCGGTTCGGGCCTTCCGCTCACGGCCCCGGGCTATGCGCCCAGTGATGCGCGCTGGAGCCCCGACGGCAAGTACGTGTCGTTTCTGGCGACGCGGCCGCGCGGCCCCGGCGCCGCCGCCGACTCGGGCGGCGAGCCCAAGGCGCAGGTGTGGGCGCTCGACCGCCGCGGCGGCGAAGCGCGGCCGCTCACGCGCGTGCCGCAGGGCGTAGACGCGTACGAGTGGTCGCCCGACGGCACCCGGCTGGTGCTCGCGATCCGCGATACGCTGGGCGTGAAATGGGCCGGCAAGAGCCCGCGGCCCAATGTCATCACGCGGCTGCAGTTCAAGCAGGACGGCACCGGGTATCTCGACACGCTGCGCACGCACCTCTACGTGTTCACGCTGGCGAGCGGCGCCCTGACGCAGATCACCTCCGGCAATTACGACGAAGGCGATGCGACCTGGAGCCCCGACGGCAAGTGGATCGCCTTCGTCTCCAACCGCACGGCCGAGCCCGACGCCAACCGCAACGACGACATCTGGGTGGTCGCGGCGGACGACACGACGCGCGGCCGCGCGCTGCGCCAGGTGACCACGAATCCCGGTCCCGACGAGGAGCCGGCCTGGAGTCCCGACGGCAAGCAGATCGCCTATGTGATGAATGCCGAGCCCGACCTGTTGTGGTACGCGACGGCGCATTTGGCCGTGGTGCCGGCGGCCGGCGGGACGCCGCGCGTGCTCACCACGGCGCTCGATCGCAACGTCGGCAGCCCGCGCTACGCGGCGGACGGCAAGAGCATCTGGTTCCTGCTGGAAGACGCCGGCGAGCGCGACGTGGCGCGCATCGGCGTGGACGGCAGCGGGCTCACTCGGCCCGTGGCCGGCCACATCGACGCCGGCGCGTTTACGCTCGCACCCGACGGTGCACCCGTCGCGCTCGTGTCCCGGCCCGACGTGCCGGGCGAGATCTTCAAGCTCGACCGTGACAGCTTGCGCCGCATCACCACCACGAACGATTCACTGATCCGGGCGCTCGACTTGGGCGGCGTGCAGAAGGTGAAGTTCCCGAGCTCGGGCGGCGCGCAGATCGAGGCGTTCATTTACACGCCGCCGGACTACAAGACCGGCGCCGCCCCGCTGCCCACGCTGCTGCGCATTCATGGCGGCCCGGTGTCGCAATTCAGCTGGCACTTCAACTTCGAATCGCAGCTCTTCGCGGCCAACGGCTACGCGGTGATCAACGTGAATCCGCGCGGCTCGTCGGGATACGGCGAGGCGTTCTGTAAAGCGATCTTCGCCGATTGGGGCAACAAGGATTACGACGACGTCATGGCCGGCGTCGATTACGCGATCCGCCAGGGAATCGCCGATCCCAAGCGCCTGGGCGTGGGCGGCTGGTCGTACGGCGGCATTCTCACCGATCACGTGATCGTGCGGACCAACCGCTTCGCGGCGGCGATCTCGGGCGCGAGCGAGGTGCTGTACGTCGCCAACTACGGCCACGACCACTATCAGTACGAATGGGAGAAGGAGCTGGGTCTGCCGTGGCGCTCGCGCGCCGTGTGGGAGCGGCTGTCGCCGTTCAATCAGGTCGAGAAGATCGTGACACCCACGCTGATCATGGGCGGCGACGTCGACTGGAACGTGCCGATCCAGAACAGCGAGCAGCTGTACCAGGCGCTGCGGCGCCTCGGCCGCACCACGGAGCTCGTCGTCTATCCCGGCGAGCCCCATGGCCTGCGCGCGCCGTCACACCTGCAGGACCGCCTGCAGCGCTACCTGGCGTGGTACGGACGGTTCGTGAAAGGGGCGCGCTAGGGCGACACCACGTCCGCGCTCCTGAGCAGGCCCGCGAACAAGTCCAGCTCCGCTGCCCCCAGGTCGGACGCGACCCAGTAAACGAAGGCGGGCGTGGTCCAGTGGCGCAGGTGATAGCCCTGGCGCGTGAGGGCGGACGCACCGGCCGTCGGGCCGCGATCCGCGGGCCACAGGTACACGTTGATGAAGTGACGGCGGCGTCCGTACACCAGCGCCGCGACGGGACGGCCCGCGATGTAGTCGATGCGGCCGCCCAGCAGCGGGAATCCCGCGCCGGCGAAGTCGGAGACCGGCGGCGAGAAGTCGAGCCGGCCGTTGAACCACGGTTTGACCGTGTGTTGATCGGTCGAGGCGACGTCGGTGAGGTGCTCTCCGAGCAGCGAGCGCACGTGGCTCGCCAGCACGTCCCGGGCGACGGCGTCGCGCGCCGCGGTCGCGGCCGACAGCTGCCA
>DATLWA010000241.1:0-2035 GCA_035576905.1 Gemmatimonadales bacterium | reverse complement strand
GCGGTGGCGGTGCGCGATCTCGCGATCCAGCCGCGCGACAACGATCTCGTGATCGCCACGCACGGCCGCGGCATCTGGATCATCGACGACATCACGCCGCTGCGCGCCCTCACGCCCGCGGTGCTGGCGAGCACGGCCGCGTTCCTGCCCGGCCGGCCCACGGTGCAGCGGCTGCAGGCGGGCGGCGGCTGGGCCAACGGCGACGCCGCGTTCGTGGGATCGAATCCACCGGACGACGCCGTGATCACGTATTACCAGCGCGGCCGCCACATCTTCGGCGACATGAAGCTCGAGGTGTTCGACCAGAGCGGGAAGCTCATGGCGACAATCCCCACGAGCAAGCGTCGCGGCTTGAGCCGCGTGACGTGGTCGATGCGCCTGCCGCCGCCGCACGTGCCGACCGCCGCGAGCATCGCGGGCGGGGCCACGGTGGGTCCGCGCGTTCTGCCCGGGACGTACACGGTCAAGCTGACCAAGGACACGGCGGTGTACACGATGCAGCTCCCCGTGATGCCTGACCCCCGCGCGCACTACACCGACGCTGATCGCCAGGCGGCGCTGGCGCTGGCGATGCGGATCAACGCCACGCTCGCCGACATGACCTATACCGTCGATCGCATGAACGCCGTGCGGCAAGCGCTCGACGCGCGCGGGCGGCAGCTGCCCGCGAAGGATGCGCTGATCGCGCGTCTCGCCGCCGCGTCGGCCGCGGTGGACAGCCTGCGCAAGAAGATCGTGGCGACCAAGGAAGGCGGCATGATCACCGGCGAGCAGCGGCTGCGCGAGTACATCACGGACCTCTACGGTGGCGTGATCTTCTACGACGGCCCGCCGTCGGCCACCGAAGTGCAGAACGCCGACGCGCTGGCGCGCGAGTTGGCCGACGTCACGCGGGATTTCGACGCCTGGCTGACGCGCAGCCTTCCCACGATCAATGCGGCGCTGGCAAAGAAGAAACTGGACGCCGTGCAGGTGATGACGCGGCCGCAGTGGGATGCGGCGAACCCGGCGCCACACTAAGCGCGGAACTCACGCCGGAATGCGAATCGCGGGGGCCTGATTCTAGGCCCCCGCATTCGTTGCGCGGGTGCAACACCGTCGGACGTGACGACTACACGAATACCCCTTGTGCGCGTGCCGAGGCATTGGCAACGTAACAACGTGTTCCGCAGTGGACCCTTTCTCGCCGTTTCGTGTCTCGCCGCGACCGCCACGGTGTCCGTCCTCGCTTGCGCTGACCCCGCCGGACCTCCGGTTGGCCGCACCTATCGGCTTGCAACGATCAACGGTCAACCAGTCCCATATAGGGAAGTAGGCATCGGGGGCGATACCAGTAACCCAATCTTCGTGACCGAGGGTTGGGTGACGATCCTCGATGGCTCGCGTGCCGAGCGTCACGAGAGCTATGCTCGAATCATTCAGACGAGCACTGGTGATTCCCTGCGTGTAGTCGCCGCGTGGACATACACGGGCCGATATCGCGAACGTCCTGGATCCCTGTTGATCACCTATGGCATCTGGAGCCCAGGGCAGCTCGGGCCCGACCGCCGCGTTGACACGCTGACCATGCAGCTCGGTCGCCTCACTCTCAGAGAGACGGGCTTCGTACCGCCAATTGACAGCATAGTTCGAGTGTACTGCCTTTCGTCGCTTCGCTGTTGAGGAGGTACCGATGACTCGCGCAAGCATCACCCTGTCTGCGCTCGCCCTCGCCGCCGCTCCACTGGCGGCACAGCAACCCCGGCAACCCGTCGCCGTGATCCGGCTCGAAGGCGCGCTGCTCTCGAGTCCCGGGTTGGTGAGCCGCATGACCGGCGGCGTGGGCGCCGCGTTCGGCGCGCCGATCGGGCAGCGGTTCATTCTGTCGGCCGAGGTGGTCCACCACGCCTTTCGTCGGTACAACACAGATGATTACGAGGCGGGTGTGCACACAGACGTCACGCTCCAGGGGGAGTACGCCCTGACGACGGACGGACCGTATCACACGCAGGTGCTCGCGCTGCTCGGTCTCGGGGGGCAGTTCCGTAATCCCTAC
>DATLWA010000240.1:0-3729 GCA_035576905.1 Gemmatimonadales bacterium | reverse complement strand
AGCGGCGTGAACGCGAGCGTCAGACCGAGGTGCTGCACCATGTGCGCGCTGAACAGCGAGTGGTCCGACAGGTCGTGCAGCGGCCCGTTCAGGGCCGCGAACATCACCAGGATCGCGGCGGCGAACGCCGCCACCTGGCGGCGCGGCGCCCGCAACCCGCCCCAATACACATAGAGCCCGCCCAGACCGGCGAGCCCTATGACGACACTCGGATGCACGTCCCAGTGCACGTCAGCGCTTCAGCGTGAATGCCCCGAACAGGAACATCAGTGCCAGGATCACCGCCGTCGCCAGGAGCAGCGGCCCGCCGAACAGGAGGGTGAAGAAGGGGCTGTCCATCTTGAGGTGCATGTAGAACATCACGACGAGCGTGAACTTCACGGCCGAGAGGCACAGCAGCGCCGGCACGAGCACGCCGTGGAACTGCGGCACGTAGAACACGCCCACTTCGAGCACCGTGAGAATGACGAGCACCGCCGCCACCCGCAGATACACCGCGGCGGTGGGGTGGCCGTGCTCGGCGGAATGCTGGTCCGGCATCGGGTGTCCCCCGCTCATTGGATCAGGTACACGACGGTAAAGATGACGATCCAGATCACGTCCACGAAGTGCCAGTAGAGGCCCGTGATCTCGACGGTCATCGCGTTGGCCGCGGTGAGCTTGCCGCGCAGCGCCCGGTACCACAGGGTCAGGAGCCACAACACGCCCACGGACACGTGCGCGCCGTGGGTGCCCGTCAGCACGAAGAACGTGGCGCCGAACAAGTTGCGCTGCAGCGTGAGTCCCTCGTGCACGAAGCTCGTGAACTCGTACACCTGCCCGAGCAGGAAGAAGATGCCGAGCAACGCCGTCGAGAACAGCCAGACCTTGGCCCAGCGCATGTCGTTGCGCTGCACGGCGGCGAGCGCCAGCACCATCATCAAGCTCGACATCAGGAGGTCGAACGTGCTGATGGACGTGAACGGAATGTTCAACACGTCGTGCGGATACGGCCCCACCACGCTGCGACCCTTATACACCAGGTACGTCGCGATCAGCGAGCCGAACAGCAGGCACTCCGAGCCGATGAAGGCCCAGAAGGCCATCTTGCGGCTATCGAGCCCGAGGCTGGTGCGGTGGCTCATCTCAAACCTCGAAGGGCTCGAAGGCCCAGCGATAGATGCCGAGCAACACGATCGCGACACCCACGAACGCGATCCACAGCGTGTGCGTCAGCGGCGCCAGGGCCAGCACGGGCAGGCCGCAGGCGGTGACGAGCGGCCACCACGAGCCGCCGGGCACGTGGATCGGCTGCGGCGGCGTGGCGGGCAGCGGCTTGAGCGGGGCGTGATGCTCGCCGCGCCACAGCGGCAGGCGGCTCTCGACCGTGGGAATGACGGTGAAGTTGTAAACCGGCGGCGGCGACGTCGTCGCCCACTCGAGCGTCGCGCCCTGCCACGGATCGTTGCCCGCCACGGCGCCGTGACGGCGCGTGCGCCAGAGGTTGAACACGAACACCAGCGCCGACACGCCGATGATCAGCGCGCCGACGGTCGACAACAGATTCAGTTTGGCGACGCCGAGGTCGGGCGAATACGTGTAGATGCGCCGCGGCATGCCCAGCAGGCCGATGAAGTGCATCGGGAAGAACGCCAGGTTCATGCCGACGAACGTGAGCCAGAAGTGCAGCTTGCCGAGCGGCTCCGACAACAGGCGGCCCGTCATCTTGGGCCACCAGTAGTAGATCCCTGAGAACAGGCCGAGGATCGTGCCGCCGAACAGCACATAATGGATGTGGGCGACGACGTAATACGTATCGGTCTGCTGCAAATCGGCGGGCGGCACGGCGTGCGACACGCCCGAGAGGCCGCCGATGATGAACATGGCGATGAACCCGACGGCGAAGTACAGCGCGGTGCTGCCGCGGATCTGCCCGCCCCACAGCGTCGCGATCCAGTTGAAGATTTTCACGCCCGTGGGAATCGCGATCAGCATGGTCGTGGCGCCGAACACCGAATCCGCCACGGGGCCCAGTCCCACGGCGAACATGTGGTGGCTCCAAACCCCCCATCCCATGAAGCCGATCAGCACGCCCGAGTACACGACCACCGTGTAACCGAACAGCGGCTTGCGCGCGAAGGTCGGCAGCACTTCGGACACGATGCCCATCGCGGGCAGGATCAGGATGTAGACCTCGGGATGCCCGAACAACCAGAACAGGTGCTGCCACAGCACCGGGTCGCCGCCGGCCGACGCCAGATAGAAGTGCGTGCCGAAGAAGCGATCGAACATCAGGAATACGAGCCCGACGGTGATGACCGGGAACGCCGTGATGATGAGGAACGACGTGACCAGCGTCATCCAGCTGAACACCGGCAAGCGCATCATCTTGAGGCCGGGCGCGCGCAAGTTCAGGATCGTGACGACGAAATTGAACCCCGCCGCGAGCGAGCTGATGCCGAGGATCTGCAAGCCCAGCACCCAGAAGTCGATGTTCACGCCGGGTGAGAACTGCCGCTCCGTGAGATTCGCGTAGCCGAACCAGCCGCCGTCGGGCGCCACGTTGAGCGCGCCGGCGTGAAACAGCGGGCCCACGAACCAGCTCGAGTTCAGGAACAGGCCGCCCAGCAGGAACACCCAGTAGCTGAACGCATTGAGCCGCGGGAACGCGACGTCGCGCGCGCCGATCTGCAGCGGCACGATGTAATTGAAGAACGCGGCCGACAACGGCATCAGCGCGAGGAACACCATCGTGGTGCCGTGCATCGTGAACAGCTGGTTGTACGTCTCGGCAGAGACGAAGCTGTTTTCAGGTCTAGCCAGCTGGATGCGGATCAGCAGCGCTTCGAGCCCGCCGATCAGGAAGAAAGCGAACGCCGAATAGAAGTAGAGCTGGCCGATCCGCTTGTGATCGGTGGTGGTCACCCAGCTCTTCCAGCCCCGGGTCTCGCTCATTTCAGGCTCTGCAAGTAGGCGACGAGCGCGGTCATATCATCGGGCTTCACGCCCATGCGCGGCATCAGCGCGCCGGGCTTCACGGCCTGAGGATTCTCGATCCATTTCTCGATCATTGCCGCAGCCGAGGGCAGCATGCCGCCGGCGATGGTCGTACGGCTGCCGACGTGCGTGAGATTGGGCCCGATGATGCCGGTGGAGACGCCCGTCACGGTGTGGCAGCCGATGCAGCCGTAGCGGCGGAACGCGTCCTGACCGCGCTGCTCGACCGAGTTCTTGGCGGGCGCGCGCGGCGTGGCGGCCTGGGCCGCCGTCCAAGCGGCGAACGCGGTGTCCGAGTCGACCAGCACGCGCAACCGCATGTTGGCGTGCGAGGCGCCGCAGAATTCGACGCACTGACCCATGTACTCACCGATGGAATCGGCGGCGAACACGATGTGGTTGGTATGGCCGGGAATGACGTCACGCTTGCCGAACAGGCGGGGCGCCCAGAAGCTGTGAATCACGTCGGCCGACGTCATCTCGAGGTCCACGGTGCGACCGAGCGGCACGTGCAGCTCGTTCGCCGTGACCACGCCGAGGTCGGGATAGCGGTACTCCCACCACCATTGATGTGCCACCACCTGGATCTTGAGCGCGTCCGCGGGCGGCGGCGCCTGCGTCCGAAAAATCGTCTGGATGGTGGGCACCGCCACGAACACCAGAATCAGCGCCGGCGCGATGGTCCACGCGATCTCGAGGACGGTGTGGCCGTGCGTGTGCCGCGGCTCGGCGGCGCCGGGACGGTGGCGGTGG
>DATLWA010000239.1:0-8702 GCA_035576905.1 Gemmatimonadales bacterium | reverse complement strand
GTACTCGATGGAAGGGCACACCGGTACGATGATCTTCGACGGCACGACCGGCGACATGATCTCCATCATGCCGGAACAAAAGAAATACATGGTCATCAATCTGCGCACGGCCAGCGGCCCGATGCGGCGGTTAGGGGAGGGGATGTCGGGCCGCAATGGCGGCAAGGCGCCCGACTTCTCGAAGATGAAGGTGACCGCGACCGGCCAGCGCGAGACGATCGCCGGCATTACCTGCGAGCACTACCTGTTCCAGAACACAGAAAAACCCGACGACCCGCCGCTCGATATGTGCGGAGCCTCTGGGCTCGGCTTCATGGGGATGGCCGGTCAGGCCAACTCGATGATGCCGTCGACGGTCGCATTGCTGCGCTCGCAGAACCCCGAGCTCGCGCGGCTGGCGCGCCAGGGCTTCTTCCCGCTCAAGATGACGTTTAGCGAACGCGAGCACCCCGAGAAGAAGTCGGTGTGGGTGGTGACCCAGATCGACCGCCATCGCCCCGACGCCGCGCTGTTCGGGCCGCCGGCGGGATACACCAAGTTCGAGATGCCGACGATGGGAAAGCCCCAGAGTCGCAAGCTACAAGCGGGCAGGCGTCAGAGAAGTTCCCAGACGCCAAGTTTCCAGTGGTTGCCAGAAGTAAGCCGCCAGATTTCCTTTCTGGCCTCTGGCGGCTTGAGACCACTGACAACTTGGCGTCTGGCAACTCTTCTGGCGTCTTGTGACTGGGACCTGACCACTTTGAAGATCGCCGTCTGCATCAAACGCGTCCCCGACAGCGAAACCCGCGTCAAGATCGGCGCCGACGCCAAGTCGCTCGACGAAGCGGGCGTCAAGTTCGTCCTCAACCCCTATGACGAATTCGCCGTGGAAGAAGCGCTGCGCCGCAAGGAAGCGGCCGGCGCGGGCGAAGTCGTGGTGGTGGCGCTCGGCCCCGCTGCCGCGCAGGAGACGATCCGCACGGCCCTCGCGATGGGCGCCGACCGCGGCGTCCTGCTGCAATGCGACAAGATCCCCGCCGACGGCCTCGCCGTCGCCCGCGCCCTCGCCGCCGAGCTCAAGGACGGCGGCTGGGACCTGATCCTCTGCGGCAAAATGGCGATCGACGATTACAACCATCAGGTCGGGCCGATGGTCGCCGAGCTGCTGGGCCTGCCCTGCGTCACCGCCGCCGCGCACCTCACGCTCGAGGCGGGGAAGGGCGTGGCCGAGCGCGAGATCGAAGGCGGCGTGGAAGTGGTCGTGTTCCCGTTGCCCGCCGTCGTGACCGCCGACAAGGGTCTCAACGAGCCGCGCTATCCCGCGCTCAAAGGCATCATGGCGGCAAAGAAGAAACCGCTGGATGTGAAGCCGGTCACGCTCTCCGGCAGCGGTCTCGAAGTGCTGGCGCTGCTGCCGCCGCCCGAGCGGAAAGAGGGGCGCATCGTCGGCGAAGGCGCGGCTGCCGTGCCCGAGCTGATCCGGCTGCTCCGCGAGGAGGCGAAGGTCCTGTGAGCAACGTCCTCGCGGTGTGCGAACAGCGCGCGGGCGCGCTGCGCAAGATTTCGCAGGAGGTGGTGACGGGCGCGCGCCGCATCGCCGACGCCCTGGGCGGCAGCGTGGACGCGCTGGTGCTGGGCGCGGGTCCGGTGACCGGCGCGGACCAGCTGGGGCGTTTTGGTGCCGACAAGGTCGTGACATTGACCAGCGCGGGCTTCGCCGCGTACGCCGCCGAGGGATACGCGCAAGCGATCGCCGAGCGCGCCAAGGCGGGGGGCTACGGCGCCGTCGTGCTGGCGGCGGGCGCCCAGGGCAAGGACCTGGCGCCGCGCGTCGCGGCCAAGCTGGGCGTGCCGCTCGCCGCCGATGTCACCGACGTCGTCATCGAGGGCGGTGCGGTGATCGCCACGCGGCCGGTGTACGCGGGCAAGGCGCTGTTGCGGGTGAAGGTCACCGCGCGTCCGGCGCTCGTCTCGCTGCGGCCCAACGTGTTCACGCCGGTCGAGCGGCCCAAGGCGGGGACAGCCGAGACCGTCGCCGTCGACGTGCCGGCGGGACGCGTCGTGGTGCAGGAGATCAAAGCGGCCGCGGCGGGCGCGCTCGACGTGGCCGAGGCACCGGTCGTGATTTCCGGCGGGCGAGGGCTGAAGGAGCCCGCCAACTTCAAGGTGCTCGAGGAGCTGGCGGCGGCGTTCGGCGGCAAGGCGGCCGTCGGGGCGTCGCGCGCCGTGGTGGACGCGGGCTGGCGGCCGCATGCCGATCAGGTGGGGCAGACGGGCAAGACGGTGAGCCCGACGCTGTACATCGCCGTCGGCATCTCCGGCGCGATCCAGCACCTGGCCGGCATGCGCACGTCCAAGGTGATCGTCGCGATCAACAAGGACAAAGACGCGCCGATCTTCAAGGTGGCGGATTACGGCATCGTAGGTGATCTCTTCGACGTGATCCCTCACCTCACCGCGGAGATCAAGAAGTTGCATGCGTGATCCCCGCGCGGCGCTTCTCCTGGTGCTCGCCGCACTGTGCGGCGGGCGGATCGCAGCGCAGGCGTTCCCCGGCGAGCAGGCACCCCAACCGGCGTTTCCCGCCTCGCTTACACTGTTTGCGTTCGGCGGCTTTCAGGCGAACCGCGTCACCCGCATCTACGGCCCACCCGACCCGTTGGATGCCGCGTGCGACAGCATCGATTGCCGCACCCTGCACGGCCTCGCGAAAGCGCCGGGCCTGGGAGTGCGGTTCCAGTTCGCGGCCACGCCGCGGACTGGTCTGCGTCTGGGCCTGTCCTACGAGAATCCCCACCGGCGTTCCGAGACACGGGACGGGTCTCTGACCCTCAACGCCAACGAACGGGTGCAGCTCGTCCGCGCCGAATTCCTGTTGTTGTTTCGTCTCAAGCGCGATGTACCGGTCTTTTTCGGTCTGGGGGGCACGGCGACGCACTACAGCCCCGGCCCCGTGCGGACGCAGAACGCCGTCACGGAGATCGGAGGCGCGTTCTCCGTTGGCGTCGATGGACGGGTAAGTCCCACCGTGGGAACGCGAGTCGAATTCACCGGGCTGGTGATGAAGCCGACGGTGGGTGGGGGTCTGTCGTCCGAGTATCACGCCCACGCGCTGGCGTTCGACGGACAGTTGTCGTTGGGGTTCACCTTCCTGCTCGCCAAGAGGCAGTGATTCCCGCTGCGGCGCAGCCCGCGCTGCCGCTGGACCGGCTCGTCGTGGCGCCGGCCGCGGACGCCGAGCGCATCGAGCTCGACGTGTTGTTCGTCGGCGCCGGACCCGCCGGGCTCGCGGGCGCCATCGAGCTGGCGCGTCTCGTCAAGCGCGACAACGAGGCGGGCGGCGGCCTGGGCGACATCGCCATCGGCGTGCTCGAAAAGGCCGAGGCTCTGGGGGAGCACTCGCTTTCGGGCGCGGTAGTCAATCCCCGCGCGCTGCGCGAGCTCTTTCCCGAATTGGCCGACAAGGATTTTCCGTTCCGCGGCCCGGTGACCAAGGAAGCGGTCTATCTCATGACCGCGGGCGGGCAGGCGCGCATTCCCACGCCGCCCACGATGCACAATCGCGGCCATTACGTCGCTTCGTTGTGCGAGCTGGTGCGCTGGCTCGGCGCCAAGGCCGAGGAGCTGGGCGTCAACGTGTTCACGGGGTTTCCGGCGGCGCAGCTCCTCGCCGATGGCGACCGCGTCGTGGGTGTGCGCACGCAGGCGGCGGGGCTCGACCGCGACGGCAAGCCGGGCGCGGGTTACGCGGCGCCCAACGACTTGATCGCACGGGTGACGGCGCTGTCGGAAGGCACGCGCGGCTTGTTGTCGCAGGCGTTCTTCGAGTGGCAGCGCGTCGCCGTCGCCAATCCGCAGATTTACGCCCTCGGCGTCAAGGAAATCTGGGAGACCAAGCAGCCGCTCGATCGCGTGATTCACACGATGGGCTGGCCGCTGGGCGACGTCTTCGGCGGCAGCTTCCTCTATCCGCTCGAGCCGCATCTGGTCGCCCTGGGATTGGTCGTGGGTCTCGACTATCGCGACGCCCGCACCGATGTCCACGTCCTGTTGCAGCGTCTTAAGGGGCATCCGTTGGTGCGCGGCCTGCTCGCAGGCGGCGAGATGGTGGAGTGGGGCGCCAAGACCATCCCCGAGGGCGGCTATCACTCCGTGCCGCGCCGCCGCTCGGGCGACGGCGTGGTGGTGCTGGGCGACTCGGCGGGGTTCGTCGACGTGCCCTCGCTCAAAGGCATCCATTACGCGATGCAGTCGGGGATGTTCGCGGCGCGCGCCATCTTTGCGGCGCTCAAAGCGAACGACACGTCGGCGACCCGCCTCGCGGAGTACGACCGGCTGGTCGACCAGTCCTTCATCATGCGCGATCTGTACCGCACGCGGAACATGCGGCTCGCGTTCAAGGACGGCTTCTATGCCGGCGGCTTCAAGGCGGCGCTGATGACGTTGACCGGCGGCCGCTTTCCCGGTGGCCGGATCGCCGTGGAGCCCGATGCGGCGGTCGAGCGGCACGTGGGCTCGAGCGCGCGCCCGGAGTTCACGCCCGACGGCGCGCTGACCTTCAGCAAGGTCGACGCGGTGTTCAAGGCCGGCAACGCCACGCGCGACACGATTCCATCCCACCTGATCGTGGGAAGGGACGTTTCACCGGAGCTGGCGCGCTTCTACTCCCACGTCTGTCCCGCCGGCGTGTATGAGGAAGTGAACGGCGTGCTGCGCGTCAACGCGCCCAATTGCGTGGACTGCAAGGCGACCGACGTGCTGGGTCCACGCTGGACGCCCCGTGAAGGGGGCAGCGGGCCCAAGTACAAGCGGATGTAACGGACCGTTGTAGGGCCCGCGCGCCGTATTATGGTGCGCCCTCGCAGCACCCCTGCCCGATTTCACTGCCGGGCCATTTGACCAAGGGTTTGGGTCACACGACATCCCTATGTCATTACACATCATAGCCCTTACGCTGTCGGGGGCGGCCCGGGCACGTGCGTTGCAGTTCAGACGACCGCCCTCAGCAGGTTCTATTCAGGCAGCGCCCGAGTTGGGAGGACAGGGTGACGGATCGAGACACCGCGGCACGCAGCCCCCGCGTCAGCGGGGATAGCCCCCGCATCAGCGGGGAGACCAGCAAGCGCAGCGGCGTGGACCGCCGCCAGGGGCTGGGTCGCCGCATTGTGCGCGAGCGACGGCGCGAGCAGATGTCGGTCGACGAGGAACGGCGCAGCGGCAAGGACCGGCGGTTGGGACTCCAGCGGCGGGTGCTACCGGATCGGCGGTCGGGCGCACATAAACGAGAGCCGCTGGGTCCGATCTTCTAAGGGAGTCACAAGAGGGCAGCTCACAGTGTGCAGTTGAGTTCCCAGACGCCAAGTTGCCAGTGGTTTCAAGTGCACAGTGGCCAGTCTCCGCACGGAGCAACTGGCCACTGTTTGCTTGGAACCACTGGCAACTTGGCGTCTGGGAACTACTCTGGAAACTGCCTTCTGCGGTCTTGGAACTATCTCGCGACGATGCCCGACATCTTGAGTCCATCCACGATGAACTGCACCGCAATCGCGCACAGCACCAACCCCATCAACCGTGTCAGGATCCGCATCCCCGTAAGTCCCAGCCGCTGCTCGACGAAGGTCGCGGCCGCGAGCGTGTGATACGAGATGTACGCGGTCAGCAGGATCGCCGCGTACACCGTGATCACCTGGATGGGCGTCGTCGCCTGGCCGGCCAGCACCATCACCGTCGAGATCGCCCCGGGGCCGGCGAGCATGGGAATGCCCAGCGGCAGGATACCCACGTCCTGGCGTTCGATGCCTTCGGCGGTCTCGAGCGGCGTCTCCTTCTGCGCGCTGCGCTGCGCCTGCACCATGTCGAGCGCACCCAGCCCGATGAGAATGCCGCCCGCGATCTTGAACGCGCCGATCGTGATGCCGAACAGCTTGAAGATCAGGCTGCCGCCCAGCGCGAAGACCACCAGCACGATCGCGGCGGTGACGGCGCCGCGCCGCGCCATCATGCGGCGGGTGGCGGCGTCGTCCTTGGCGGTCATGGCGAGGAACGAAGGGATCACGGCGAACGGGTCCACGATGAACAGGACCGACGTGAAGACGAGAAACAGATCCTGCAGGTGGGGCGTGGTCATCGTCAGAGCGTGACGGCGACCACCCGGTTCTTGCCGCTCTTCTTCGCTTCGTACATCGCCTGATCGGCGCGCCGCATGATCGCGTCGGTGTCCGCCTCCTTCGTGATGGGCGACACGACGCCGATGCTCGCGGTGACCGCCGGCGAGCCGTTGAGCACGCTGCGGAGCCCCGCGGCGAGACGGTCGGCCGCGGCCGTCGCCAGGGCGGATTCAGTCTCGGGCATGAGCACGGCGAATTCGTCGCCGCCCATGCGGCCCACCACGTCGGCCTGGCGCACCGCGTGGCGGATCGCCTCGGCCACGAGGCGCAGCACGGCGTCGCCGGTCTGATGGCCGTGGGTGTCGTTCACGGTCTTGAAGTCGTCGAGATCGAGGTACAGCAGGGCCAGGGGCCGGTGATACCGCGCCACGCGGCGCAGCTCGTCGGCGAGACGCTCAGTGAACGCGCGCGCATTGAGGACGCGGGTCAGCTGGTCGTGCGTCGCGAGATCGCGCAGCAGGCTTTCGTTGCGCCGGATGTGCTGGAACGCGAAGATCGTGATGCCCGCCACCACGCCGAAGGAGACTTGATTCAACGTCACCACCGACAGCGGCGAGCCGACCTGCGCCATCTCGACCCGCATCCGCAGCACCATCCCCACGAGCGTATAGCCCACGCCCCACGGCGCACCTTCGTTCCACGTGACGTACAGGACGGGCACCAGATAGAACAAGCCCAGCTTGACCGGTCCCGGTGTGAAGACGTTCGCCGCGTAGATGGCGAGCGTCAGCAGCAGGTAGGACCCGTGGCGCAGCAGCTGGGAGCGGGGCACAGCCGGTCAGTACGGTGCGGCGGCGACGTGTTGGGGATCGTCCAGCAGGATGGCCGCGAGCGGCTCGCCGGCGGCGACCGTGGGCCGGTCTTCCGGCACGATCACCAGAGCGTTGGCGCGGACCATGGACGTTAAGATGCCGGACCCCTGAGGGCCCGTCAATCGCGCGGTGCGCGCGCCGTCGGGCGCCTCGGCCACCACCGCGCGCAGGAAATGACGCAACTTCGGTCCCAGCGTGATGGGCTCCGCCATCGTCACCGTCACCGCGCGCCGGAACGGCAACGCGTGTCCCTGCATGCGGCGAAGCGCCGGCCGCACGAACAGCTCGAACGTCACCATCGTGCTGACGGGATTGCCCGGCAAGCCCAGCCAGGGACGCCCGTCGATCAGGCCGAATCCGAGCGGCGCGCCCGGCCGCATCTGCACGCGCTCCACCTTCAGCTTGCAGCCCAGCTCCGCCAGCACATCGCGCACCAAGTCGTGCTCGCCGACGCTGACCCCCGCCGTCGTCACGATTACGTCGGCGCCGCGGGCGCGGGCGAAGTGCTCGCGCAGGCTGTCCTTCGTGTCGCGCGCGACGCCCGCGTTGAGCGGCACCGCGCCCGCGCGCGTGATCATGCCGGACAGCGTGTACGAGTTGGATGTCGCGATTTTCTTGCCGGCGAGAATCGCGTCGCGCTGGTCCAGGTCGGCGATCTCGTCGCCGGATCCGAGAAACGCCACGCGCGGCGTGCCGTGCACCAGCGGCTCGGCGTGCGCGATCGATGCCAGCACGCCGAGCTGCGCGGGCCCCAGCGCGCTCCCAGCCGCCAGGACCACGTCGCCCGCGCGGATGTCTTCGCCCTTCTTGCGGAGGTTGCGCTGGGCGTCGCGGTCGTCCAGGACCGACACCGCGTCCCCAGCGGCGGTGGTGTCTTCCTGGCGGATCACGGTGTCGGCACCGGCGGGGAGGGGGGCGCCGGTGAAGACGCGCGTCGCCTCGCCCGCGCCGAGCGCGCGCGTGGGAAAGCGGCCCGCCGGCACGGTCTCGACCACCCGCAGCGTGCGCGGCGCCGCGCGCGTCGCCCCGCGGACGTCCACGGCGCGGGCCGCGTAGCCGTCCATCGCCGAGTTATCCCAGGCGGGCAGATCGATCGGGCTCGTCACCGTCTCGGCCAGCACGCGGTCGAGCGCCTCGAGCAGCGGCACGCGGGCGGGCGGCAGCGGTGCCACGTGGTCGAGGATGACGTGCGCGGCCTGCGCGGGCGTGAGGGCGTTCACGGGTTCACGGCGCCAGGATCTTGGCGCGGTCCCAGGCGAGCGTAGCGAGGTTCACGAGCCAGCTGGTGTCGGTGAAGCGGAACACCGGAAACGGCGCCTTGAGATCGCCGTCGTCGGTGACCAGCGCCACCCATTCCGCGGGGTCGTGCTGCGCCGCGTCGAACAGCGGCGCGCCGGCGGCGCGGCGGCACACCTCGATCTTCGGCAATGGCGCGCGGGAAAATCCCTCGACCATCACCATGTCGGCGCCGCCGAGGTAACGCCGCGCCAGCGTGACGGGGTCCGCCTCCTCCGGCGCGCGCTCGAACAGGATGCGCTGCCCCGGCGCTTCGAGCAGCACGCGCTCGGCGTGCCCTTCGTGCCAATGCCGCCAGGTGTCTTTGCCCTCGGTGTCGAGCGTGGCGGCGTGCGTGCCGTGCTTGATCGTCATGATGCAGAACTTGCGACGCGTCAGCTCGGCCGACAGCGCCACGAGCAAGGTGGTCTTGCCCGCGTTGTGCCGCCCGATGATCGAGATCATCCGC
>DATLWA010000238.1:0-9704 GCA_035576905.1 Gemmatimonadales bacterium | reverse complement strand
TGGCGCCCGACGGGCGTCGTATCGGTACTCTCGAACAATTATTACGGCCACGACTGGTTGAGCCTGCCGGGACGCTGGCGCGCCCACAGCGACAACAGCGTGCAGGTGAAATACCGCGATCGGCCCACGGCATCCCTGCGGCGGGCGGCGTTTTCGCTCACGGTCGATGCGGGGTGCGAAAGCGGCGACGGCGTGACCTGCAGCGGCGGCCCGGGCGGGCCGGCGCAATACTTCCTGGGTTTCATGCTGTACAATCGGGTCTGGCTGCGAAGCGATCAGGTGGCGCTCACCCTCGGCGGCGGCGCCATGGACAACCCGGGCCGCTACCTGGTGCTGGTGCCGCCGATCAATGGAGCCACGGCGTTCTCCGGCACGCCGTACTTCACGTACAATCCGGGCGACAAGTTCAGCGCGTGGGACGCGTCGCTCAGCGTCGATGTCATGCCCGATGAGTTCGTGACGCTCCGCTCCGAGTTGGATTACCGCAGCTCCAGTGTGCCGTACTTTGCGGGGCGCGGCGGCGTGACGCCGCCGGGGGGCAACACAGGGCCCCCGGGGTCGACGGTCGCGGGCTTCACGCCCGATCTGCGCAAGCACGAGACGCGGATCAACGTGGCGTTGCTCGTGAAGCTCTGAGGCCGGGGAGGGCGACGCAGTACCGCATCGCGCGGCGCGTCGCTAATTTAGGGCCGCAGCACTTCGCCACCGTAGCTCAGTGGTAGAGCTCTCGATTCGTAATCGAGCGGTCGTCGGTTCAAGTCCGACCGGTGGCTCTTGGACTCAGCAACCCGCGCAGTCGCGTTCCTCATTCTCGCGCTGGCGGCGGTACCGCGGCTGGTCTCCGCCCAGACTGACGAGATCCAGGTGTACGACGGCGGGCTGGCGCCGCCGGGCACGTTCAATCTCACGTTGCACAACAACTTCACTCCATCGGGTGTGACGACGCCGGCATTCCCCGGCGCTCTCGTGGCCGACAAATCGCTGAACGGCGTGCCCGAATGGGCCTACGGCGTCACGCCGTGGTTCGAGGCGGGGCTCTATTTACCGCTCTACAGCATCGGCACGAGCAACGGCCGTACGCGCGCGCTGCTCAACGGCTTCAAGCTGCGGCTGCTGTTCGCCGCGCCGCATGCCGACGACCGCACGTTCTTCTACGGCGTGAATTTCGAGTTCAGCTACAATGCCAGGCACTGGGACCCGACGCGCATCACGTCGGAAATCCGCCCGATCATCGGGTGGCACCTGCGCCCGCTGGACATCATCGTCAATCCCATCTTCGACACGGAGTACGACGGCCTGCAGAACCTGGAGTTCGTGCCGGCCACCCGGGTGGCGTACACCGTATCACATGGGTGGGCAGTGGCGCTCGAGGAGTACGACGACTTCGGACCGGTCCGCCGGTTTTTCCCCGGAAGCGGGCAGGCTCACCAGCTATTTGGCGTGGTGGATCATGCGGGGAAGCATCTGGATGTGGAGGCCGGCGTGGGATTCGGCCTCACCGACGCGTCGGACAAGCTCACGTTGAAGCTGATCCTCACTGCTCCGTGATCGTCACCTTGTGGCCCTTCTGCTTCAACGCGGCCGCCATGCCGGATTTCTCCACCGACTTGACGTAGGCCTCGTCGGCATCGATCAGCTTCTTCTCCACCAGCTCGATCAGGGCGTCGTTCAGCGTCAGCATCCCCAGCTTCTTCGACGTCTGGATGATCGAGGGGATCTGGAACGTCTTGCCCTCGCGGATCAGGTTGGAGATCGCGGGGGTGGTGAGCAGGATCTCGCGCGCCGCGACGCGCCCGCCGCTCACCTTCTTGCACAGCGTCTGCGAGATCACACCCTTGAGCGACTCCGACAGCATCACGCGGATCTGCGCCTGGCGGTCGGCCGGGAACTGATCGATGATGCGGTCCACCGTGGACGCCGCCGTCGTGGTGTGCAGCGTGCCGAACACCAGGTGGCCTGTCTCGGCCGTCTCGATGGCGATGGCGATGGTCTCGAGGTCGCGCATTTCGCCCACCAGCACGATATCCGGATCCTCGCGCAGCGCCGCCCGCAGCGCCGACTTGAAGCTGTCGGTGTGGACGTGCACCTGGCGTTGCGTGATGAGGCATTTCTTGTTCTCGTGCACGAACTCGATCGGATCTTCGATCGTGATGATGTGATCGGTGCGCTCGCGGTTCACCAGATCGATCAGCGCGCACAGCGTGGTCGATTTGCCTGAGCCGGTGGGGCCCGTCACCAACACCAATCCCTTGGTGAGGTAGCACAGCTGCTGCACCTCGTGGGTGACTTCCATTTCTTCGACCGACACGACCTTGGCGGGAATCACCCGGAATACCGCCACCGAACCCTTGCGATCGCGCGCCGCGTTGACGCGGAAGCGCGCCAGCCCCGCGATTTCGTACGCGAAGTCGGTGTCGCCCGTCTCCTTCCACTCGCCGCGATTGCGCTCGGGCATGATCGACATGACGAGCAGATCGAGCGCTTCGGGCGTGAGCGGCTGGCCGCTCTGGCGCGCCATCTCGCCGTGCGTGCGGAAGAACGGCGGCTCGCCCACGCGCAGATGCAGGTCGGAGCTCTGCGTCTTCACGAGCTGCTTGAGCAGCTCGCCCAGGCGCTGCTCGGCGGCCTTGTACTCCGAGCCCGCGAACTCGGCGGGCAGGCGCATCGAGACCGACGGCCGGGGCGCCGCCTTCCCGGCGGCGGGCGCCGGCGCTTCCGCCACCATCGGCGCGGCCGCGGTGACCGACGGCCGCGGGGGCCGGGGCGCGGCCTTGGCGGCGGGCGCCGCGGGGGCCGGCCGCGTGTCGTCCATCGCGGGCATCGCGGTCTGGCTGCGCCGCGTGGGGCCCGCCGTCACGATCGCCGTGAGCTGGCCCTTGTCCGGCACGATCCGAATTCGCACCAGGCCCTTGTCCGCTGCGTAGTCGAACTCCGTGTCGAGGCGCTGGTCGATGCGATCGCCCACGTCGGACGGCGCGATCTCGGCGAGCATCGCGTAGATGTGCTGCTCGGTGAGCGGCTGCTTCGAGACTTTGCGCGGCGTCCCGCCCTTCACGATGGACACCGGCTCGTTGGGCAGGAGATAGAGCTGCTCGGCGCCTTCGCGCAGCATCACTTCGAGAAACGGGTCCAGACGGGCCATCGTTACTCCTGCGGGCGCGCGAAACGCACGTGCGCGCGGTTGACGAAATGCGTGGCGGCGCCCGCGTCCACGGCAAAGAACGGATCCCGCGAGGCGTTGAGGATGTCCAGCGGCCGGGCGTGATGCTCGGGCAGCTCGGCCAGGGCGAACCCCACCAACGTCTCGCCGCCCGTCAGCGTGATTTCAAGCGGGGCGGCGCGCGCCACCGACCGCCGCGTGGGGTCGTCCATCGGCGCCTGGTGGACCTCGACGGTCACCGTGGCCGCCTTGGCGACCAACAGCACGTGCCCGTCCTTGGGCCGGAACGCGAAGAACGGATCCGGCCGGTTCAGCATCTCGAGCGGCGTTTCGGGCCCGGAATGGTGGGGCACCCGCTCGGCGACGTAGATCTCGCCGTGGTGCGCCTCGCCGCCCGCGAGCACGATGCGGGCGACCACACTGCCGCGAGGCAGCGCGAACTCGCCCGCCGTCACCGGGGCTGACACTGCGTGAGGCTGGGCGGCGTGTTGCCGCAGGCGATGGTCTGGTCCATGCCCTGGACCAGCGGCCCGCAGGCCGTGCTCTGGGCCGTTTGCGTGGCCTCATGCGTGTCGCGCCCGACGGCCGTGGCGCAGTTGCTGCGGCCGTGGAACTCCATGCACACGCGGCAGGTCTGCTTGGCCCCGGCCGTCGTCATGAAGAAGAAGAGGGCGCCGACCGCGAGCACGGCCGCGACCACGAGCAAACGCTTGGATCTCATGAGGATGAAGAAGCTAGCGGCGGCCGGAGACGTGTCAACGTAGGGACACGCCTACACCCAGCACCTCCTCCATTGCGTTCAGCAGCAAGTCCACGCGTTCCGGCGTGGCGTTGTAGCCCATCAACCCTACGCGCCATGTCTTGCCTTTGAGCGGGCCGAACCCGCCGGCGATCTCGATGCCGCGCTCGAGCAGCTTGCGGCGCACCAGGGCGTCGTCGGTGCCGGGCGGAATCTTGATGACGTTGAGCTGCGGCAAGCGCTGCGCCGGCGGCGTGAACAGCTCGAGCCCCAGCCGCTCGAGTCCGCGCGCGAAGCGCTCGTGCGCGTCGCGATGGCGCCGCCAGCGGGCTTCCAGTCCTTCTTCCAGCACCAGGCGCAGCGATTCACGGAACGCGTACAGGCTCGCGACCGGCGCCGTGTGGTGGAAGACGCGGTCTTTGGGCCCGCCCGACTCGCCCCAGTATTGAAAGACCAGATTGAGATCGAAGTACCATGTGGTAGGCTTGGCGCGACGCCGCTTGACGGCCTCGAGCGCGCGCGGCCCGAACGTCACGGGTGCCAATCCCGGCGGTGAGCCGAGGCATTTTTGCGAGCACGAGCCCGCCGCGTCCACACCCCAGCGATCGATGTCCACGGGGACGCCGCCGAGCGACGTCACGCAGTCGATCGCGAACAGCGCGCCGTGCTCGTGGGCGATCGTGGCGACGTCTTCGACCCGCTGCCACGCGCCGGTCGACGTCTCGGCATGCACGAGCGCCACCAGCTTGGCGGGCTTCTTTTTCAGCTCGGCGTCGATGCGCTCCGGCGCGATGACATCACCCAGCGGCGCCTCCAGCACGCGTACGGTGGCGCCCGCACGGCTCGCCATTTCGACCAGCCGCTGGCCGAAGTAGCCGATCACGCCCACGACGGCCTCATCGCCCGGCTCGAGCAGGTTGAGCATGATAGTCTCGAGCCCGCCCGATCCGGTGGCGGACATCGGGATCGTGTGGTGATTGGTGGTGCGGTACACCCGGCGCAGCGCGTCCATCGTCTCGTCCATCACCTGCAGGAAGTACGGATCGAGATGCCCGACGAGCGGCTGCGCGAGCGCGCGGGTGACGCGGGGGTCGACGTTGGACGGACCGGGGCCGAACAGCTCGCGGACGGGCGCCTCGCCGGTCGCGGAAGGGGAGGATACTTTAGCGCGCATGCCCAACTTTAACCCGGCCGGGGTTTCCCCGCACATCTCGCGGCGCGCGTTCGCCGAGCGGTTGGCGCTCGCCGCCGCGGCGCCGCTGTTGCTCGGCGACATCGCACCGCTCGCCGCCGAGGCGCCGCCAAAGCAACAGCAGCAACCCACCGAGCCGTCGGCCCTGGCCAAAGCGCTCGCCGAGGCGATTCGCCTGCGCTACGGCGACCGGCTGTCGGCCGACGATCTCGCCGCCATCACGCGCGGCATCGACGGCCGCCTGCGCGGCGTGGACCGGCTGTACCAGGTCGCGCTCGCCAACGGCGACGAGCCCGATTTCGTGTTCCGAGCCTACCGGGGCCCTGCGTGACAGCCGGCGATCTCGCCTTCGCATCGATCGCCGAGCTGGGCCGCGCGCTACGCGCTCACAAGGTGACCGCCACGAGTCTGGCGGAGCTGTTCTGCGACCGGCTGGAGCAGCTCGGCACCCGTTACGGCGCGGTCGTGACGGTGACGCGCGGCCGGGCGCTCACGGAGGCAGCGCAGGCGGACAAGGAAATCCGGGCGGGGAAGTGGCGCGGGCCGCTGCACGGCATCCCCTATGGCGTGAAAGACTTACTGACGGCCGCCGGCTATCCCACCACGTGGGGTGCCGCACCCTATGAGCAGCAGCTGATCGATCAAGACGCGACGGTGGTCGCGAAGCTCAAGGCGGCGGGCGCGGTGCTGTGCGCCAAGCTCGCCATGGTCGAACTGGCGGGCGGCATGGGCTACAACCACGCCAATGCGTCGTTCACGGGGCCGGGCCGCTCGCCGTGGAACGCCGACTACTGGAGCGGCGGCTCGAGCTCGGGGCCGGGGGCGGCGGTGGCTGCGGGTCTCGTGCCGTTCGCGATCGGGTCGGAGACGTCAGGGTCGATTCTCACCCCCGCCGCGTACTGCGGCGTGACCGGGCTGCGCCCGACCTACGGGCGCGTGAGCCGTCACGGCGCGATGGCGCTCTCCTGGACCATGGACAAGCTGGGACCGCTGGCGCGCACCGCCGCCGACTGCGCCGTCGTCCTCGCGACGATCGCCGGGCCCGATCCGCTCGATCCGTCGGCGGTGACGCAGCATTTCAGCGTGCCCGCGGTGCCGCCGCGGCGGCGCCGCAAACTGAAGATCGGCGTGCTCAAGGGCGCCACCGATCACATTCAAGTGGAGGTCGCCCAGAACTTCACCGCCGCGATGGGCGTGCTGCACGACGTGATCGACGTGGTGCCGGACGTGACGCTGCCCGATCTGCCGTGGGGTGTGGTGGGCGGCACCATCATCGCGGCCGAGGGGTCGAGCGCCTTCGACGATCTGATCGAGTCGGGACGGGTGGCCTGGTTGACGGCTGCAGAGGATCGTATCGGCGGCTACGGCGCGCTGGCGATCCCGGCGCGCGACTATCTGCGCGCGCTGCGGGTGCGCCGTCTCATGGGCAAGGCGTTCGACGACTGGATAAAGCAGTTCGACGCCATCGCAGTACCGTCGCGCAACAGCGTCGCGTCGCCCGTGGACAAGAGCTTCCGCGAAGCGTGGCCCGACGTCACGGGCGGCGCGAGCCTGATCGGGCCCGCCAATGTCGTAGGGGCGCCGGCGATTTCGCTGCTCAATGGTTTTGGCGTGGCGGGCCTCCCGACGGGGATTTCATTCACCACGCGGGCCTTCGACGAAGCCGTGCTCGTGGAGCTGGGCCGGGTGTATCAAGAGCGCACCGACTGGCACACACGGACGCCGGTGATCGCGTGATCATCTTCAAGCTGATCCAATCGCTCTTCCAGACGCTGCATTCCGAAGGCACGCCGGGACAGGTCGCTGCGGGCATGGCGCTGGGCGCGATCCTCGGTCTCACGCCGCTGATGAGCCTGCACAACCTCGTGATCTTCGCGCTCATCATGGTGTTCAACGTGTCGTTCGGCGGCGCGATGCTGGGCTGGGCGCTGTTCACACCGCTGGGTTTTGCGCTCGACCCGTTGTTCGACGCCGTCGGCCGCAAGCTGCTGCTCGAGACGCCCGCGCTCACGCCGCTCTGGACGACGCTCTACAACGTCCCCGTCGCGCCGCTTACCAACTTCAACAACACGGTGACGCTGGGCAGCCTGGTCGTATCGGTCGTCGCCTGGCTGCCGCTGTTCTTCGTGCTGCGCTGGGGCGTGACGCGCTATCGCGCCACGATGACCGAGTGGATGAAGCGAACCGGGCTGTACCGCTGGCTCACGGCGTCGAAGCTGTACAACGTGTGGCGCTTGTTCGTGCCGGGGAGCTGACGTGCGCACCGCGATCTTCCGCTGGAAAGCGATCGTCCCGTTGGTGTTGTTCCTCGTCCTGCTCGTGGGGACGTGGTCGTTGTGGGGCGACCGCTGGCTGCGCGCCGGCATCGAGGCCGGCGGCACGGCGGCGTTGGGCGCGCGCGTCGAGCTCAAGCGGGCGCACCTGGGATTGTCGTCCGGGCGGTTGACCCTGCGCGGCCTCGTGGTCGCGAGCCCCAACGATTCGTTCCAGAACCTCTTCGAGGCGGACGAGCTCACCGCCGACCTCGCCGTGCTGCCGCTGCTCGAGAAGAAGGTCGTGATCGACCGGCTCGCGGCGACGGGTCTCGAGTTCGGGACGCCGCGTGCGACCAACGGCATCGTCCCGTCCACCGGACCGAGCGTCGTGGCGCAGGTGCGCGGCAACGTGGGCGACTGGGCCAGCCGCGTGAACGTGCCCGTGCTGCAGCTGGCGACGGGCAAAGTCGAAATCAGCCAACTCGATCCTTCCAAACTCGCGACACCGCAGCTCGCCGCCGCGCTGTCGGCGCGCGCCGACTCCACCAAACAAGCGCTCGGCACCGGCATCGACAGCCTGCACCTCGGCCCCACGCTCGATTCCGCCCAGGCGTCGTTGCAGCGCTTGCGCGGCGCCAAGCCCACCGACCTCGCGGCGCTCAACGACGCCCGCAAGACGCTCGACCGGCTCAAACAGGCCAGCGACCGCCTCAGCGCCCTGGAGCGCCGGGCGGCCGCCGGCGCGGCCGGGCTCAAAGCAGGCACGGCGGGACTGGACTCCGCCCGCAAAGACGACGAGGCCCTGGCCAAGAGCCTCGTGAAGCTGCCGCCCGTGGATGCCGCGTCGGTGGGCGCGGCGCTGTTCGGCCGGCAGGCCGTCGCCAAGGTCCAGCGGACGCTCTATTACGCGCAGCTGGCGCGCGACTACATGCCGCCGGGCCTGAAGCCCCAAGCCCACCCCGCGCCGCCGCGCGTGCGCCGCGCCGGCGCCACCGTGCGCTTCCCGCGCGCGCACGAGGATCCGGGATTCCTGCTCAAGACGGGCGAGCTGTCGTTCCGTCTCGCCGCCGACTCGCAGGCGCCGCGCGACTATCACGGCACTCTCGCCGGACTTACGAGCCAGCCGGCGCTGTACGGCCGCCCGACGACGTTCGCGGCCACCGCCCCGGGCGCCGGGATCGGGGCGCTGCTCGATCACGTGCGCCCGGTATCGCACGACACCCTGTCGGCCCGCGTGGACGGCGTCCGGCTCACGCCGCTCGCCCTGCCGTCGCTGCCGATCCGCCTCGATCCGGGGAAGGGCGCCACGACGGTCGCGTTTGCGCTCACGGGCGACTCGCTGCGCGCCCGCTGGGGCATGCACTCGAACGCCGTGACTTGGTCGCGCGGCGACTCCGCGGGCGGCGCGCTGGGCGACCTGGTGTGGCGCGCGTTGTCCGGCATCACCACGCTCGATCTCGCGGCCGAAATCCGCGGCACGCTGGCGCGCCCGGCGCTCGCCGTGCACTCCAATCTCGACGACGCCCTCGCCGCGCGGATCAAAGCCGTGGTGGGCGAGCGGGCGGCGGCGGCTGAGCGGCAGGTGCGCGCCCGCGTGGATTCGCTCGTGGATGCCGCCGCCGCGCCGGCGCGGGCGCGCGCCGCGGCCGCCACCACCGACGCGCAGCGCCGCCTCGCCGACCAGCGCGCGCGGCTCGATCAGCTGCGCAAGGATCTCGACCAGCGTCTGCGCCAGCTCACTGGCGGCCTGCGCCTGCACTGAGCGGTTCAAACCTCGCCGGTCCCGCCGGTATCCCAGTAGTGCCCATGCAAGCGTCCGATGCCGTCCGCCTCGCGCAAGCGGGCGATCAAGACGCGTTTCACGCGCTCTATCGCGAGCACGTGGGGCGGGTGTTCGCGGTGTGCCTGCGTCTGACGGGCGACCGCGGCACGGCGGAAGACCGCACCCAGGATGTGTTCGTGCAGGCGTGGCGCCGGCTGAGCACGTTCCGCGGCGACAGCGCGTTCGGCACCTGGCTCTATCGCCTGACGATCAACGTGGTGTTGAACGAGCGGCGCGCCACGCGGCGCCGCATCGCGCGGGTCGAAGCGGTGGAGGACCCGGGCGCGCTGGAGCGGCCGAGCGGCGGCGCTGCCCCCGGCGACGCACTCGATCTGGAGCGCGCCATCGCGCGGTTGCCCGAGGGGGCGCGAGCGATATTCGTGTTGCACGACGTGGACGGCTACCAGCACCAGGAGATCGGCGCGATGCTGGGAATCGCGGTGGGGACGTCCAAAGCCCAGTTGTTTCGCGCGCGGCGACTTTTGCGGGAGATGCTCGAGCCATGAACGAAGAGGAGCTGCTCAAGCGGGCCCGTC
>DATLWA010000237.1:0-17441 GCA_035576905.1 Gemmatimonadales bacterium | reverse complement strand
CCACGATGGACTGGCCGACGCGGCCCGAATTGTTCGTGTCGCAGACGCCGTTCGTGAATGCCGGCGCGTTCGGCATGGACCAGCCCTTCATCGTCATCAACTCGGGCGCGCTGAAGCTGCTCGACGACGACGAGATGCGCGCGCTGCTCGGCCACGAGCTGGGACACGTGATGAGCGGGCACGCGTTGTACCACACCATCCTCGCGCTTATCCTCTACGTCGGCTTCTCGGCCCTGCCGTTCCTCGCCGGCATCGCCCTCCTCCCCGTCCGCTTCGCCCTGCTCGAGTGGTACCGCAAGAGCGAGCTGTCGAGCGACCGGGCGGGCCTGCTCGCCAGCCAGGATCCCAAGGCGGCGCTGCGCATGTTCCTGAAGATGGCGGGCGGCGGCGACATGAAGCAGATGGATCTCGACGCCTTCCTCGTACAAGCCAAGGAATACGAGGAGTCGGGCGGGCCGATCGACCGCATCCTCCAGATCCTCAACACGCTCGACCGCACACACCCGTTCAACACGCTGCGCGCCGCCGAGCTGCAACGGTGGATCGAGGCGGGCCACTACGACCGCATCGTGGGTGGTGAGTACACGCGCCGCGGACCGGACGCCGACAAACGGCCCGTCGAGAACGACATCGACGAGGCGCGCGAGCACTATATGAAGGAAGCGAAGGCCGTCGTCACCGACGTCATGGACGGCGCCAAGCGCGCGGCCCAGGCCTTTACGGACGCTTTCAAGAAGAAGTGAGGCTCCTCGTCGTCGGCGGGGGCGGCCGCGAGCACGCGCTCTGCTGGGCCCTGAAACGCGACGCCCCCGCCACGACGCTGTACGCGGCCCCCGGCAATCCCGGCACCGCCACTCTCGCCACCAATCTGAAAATCGCCGCCACCGCCCTGGACGACCTCGTCCGGGCGGCGCGCGAGCACGGCATCGAGGCGTGCATCGTGGGCCCGGAGGCGCCCCTCGCCGCGGGCCTCGCCGACCGGCTGCGCGCCGCCGGCATCGCCACGTTCGGGCCGTCGGCCGCGGCGGCGCAGATCGAGGCGTCCAAGGCGTTCGCCAAGGACGTGATGGCGGCGGCGGGCGTTCCCACGGCCCGCAGCACCACCGTCCGCACGGTCGCCGACGCCACGACGTGGATCCGCGCGCATCCCGGACCGATCGTCGTCAAGGCGTCGGGACTCGCGGCCGGCAAGGGCGCCGTCGTCTGCGCGACCAGCGACGAAGCCATCACCACGGCGCAGGAATTCCTTGCCGGCAAGCTGGGTGACGCCGGCACGGAGGTCGTGATCGAGGACGTGTTGGAAGGCGAAGAGCTCTCGGTGCTGGCGCTCACCGACGGCGAGCGCATCGCTATCCTGCCGCCGGCTCAGGACCACAAGCGGCTGGGCGAGGGCGACAGCGGGCCCAACACCGGCGGCATGGGCGCTTATTGTCCCGTGGGGCTCACCACGCTCGGGCTGCTGCAACGCGTGCGCCGCGAGGTGCTCGAGCCTGTGCTCGCCGAGCTGGCGCGTCGTGGGGCGCGCTACCAGGGCGTGTTGTACGCCGGGCTGATGGTGGCGCGCGACGGGACGCCCAACGTGCTCGAGTTCAACTGCCGCTTCGGCGACCCCGAGACGCAGGCCATACTCCCCGGGCTCGCGCCCGGGGTGAGCGAGCATCTCCTCGACATCGCGCGCGGCACGTGGCAGCCGGAGTCCGACGTGATTGCGCCGCAGCGCGCCGCGGTGACCACCGTGCTCGCGGCGCCCGGGTACCCTGAGAAGCCGGAGTCGGGCGGCGCGATCCGGTTGCCGCGCGACCTCGGTTCCAACGTGCTCGTCTTCCACGCGGGAACGCAGCGCGACGCGAGCGGCGCCCTGCGGGTGCACGGCGGCCGCGTCCTCAACGTCACCGGGCTTGGCCCCACGGTCGCCGCCGCCGCCCACACCAGCATCGCCGCATGCGCTCTGATCGATTTCCCGGGCAAGCAGTACCGCCGGGACATCGCCTGGCGCGAGATCCGCCGTGCCGGAGCTGCCTGAAGTCGAGACGATCGTCCGGGAGCTCAGCCCCCGGCTGATCGGGCGCCGCGTGCGCACGGCGCGCCTCGCCAAGAGCGACGTGTTACGCCGCGTCTCCAAGCCGCGGCTGCTGAAAGCCCTCAAAGGCGCGCAATTCGCCGCGGTGGAGCGCCGCGCCAAGCACGCCGTCTTCCGGCTCGCCTCCGGCGCGCGCGTGGTGATTCAGCCCCGCATGACGGGCTCGCTCATCGTGTACGACCGCCCGCTGTCCAAAGACGAAGCGCGCTACGCCGTGCTCACCTGCACGCTCGACGACGGCGCGCTGCTCGTCTATCGCGACGTGCGGCGCCTTGGCACCATCTGGCTGTTGGACGAGCGCGCGTGGGGGCGCTACAGCGCGCGCATGGGCCCCGAGCCGCTGGACGACACGTTCACGCCGTTCGTGTTCGCCGCGCGCCTGCGCGGCACCAAGGCCGCGATCAAGAAGGCGATCATGGATCAGAAGCGCCTCGTGGGCGTAGGCAACATCTACGCCAACGAGGCGCTGTTCCAGGCGGGCATCGATCCGTCGAAAGCGACGCACCGGCTGTCGCTGGAGGAGCTGGCGGCCCTCTACACCGCCATCCGCGACATCCTGGAGCGCGCCATCGACGCGTCAGGCACGACGGTGCGCGACTATCGCACCGGCACCGGCGAGTCCGGCAGTTTCCAGCTCGAGTTGCAAGTCTACGACCGCGGGGGCGAGCCGTGCCGGCGCTGCGGGCACGCGCTCGCCACCACACACGCGATCGACGGGCGGCAGACCACGTTCTGCGCCTGGTGCCAGCGGTGATACAGCCTACGGGCCGACGGTCGCGGGTCGCGAGCGGTCGGTCGTGGTGGCGTCCCCAACTTGGCCCGCGGCGTTCCGACCCCAGCAGTAGACCACGAAATTCGAGATGGCGCACGAGTGCGAGCTTCCCGCGGTCACCTGCGTCAGGCCGAAGCTGAACGAAACCACCGCCGGCTGATCGTTGTCCGTCGGTGGCGTGCCGTACCCGAGCTCGCCGTACGTGTTACTGCCCCAGCACAGGGGCGTCGAGTTGCGCAGGCCGCACGTGTGATCGCCGCCGGCGCCGAGGCCGTTGCCCGTCCCGCCCCACACCGCGACCACGACGGCCGTGTCTGCGTTCACGCCGAGCGCGTGGTTGCCCAGCTGGCCGTGGTTGTTGCGGCCCCAGCACCACGGGGTGGTGAGCTTGTCGAGCGCGCAAGTGTGGTTGTCCCCGGACACGATCGTCGGGCGAAACTTGTGCCCGCGACGGACCAGCACAGCGGTGTCACTCGTTCCCGTTGCCACGCTGTCGCCGAGTTGGCCGAAACTGTTGTCGCCCCAGCAATAGGCGCTCGAATCAGCGCCGACGGCACAGGTGTGGTTTGCCCCCGCTGCGATGGCGATGTACTTGCGTCCGCCGTACGCGGCGACCGGCGTTGCGCTGCTCGCTTCGCGGCCGCTGTCGCCGAGCTGGCCGGAAGCGTTGTCCCCCCAACAGTACGCGGTGCTGTCCGTGGCCAGCGCGCAGGTGTGTTTGCCGCCTCCCGCGACGGCGGTGAACGTGTGGCCGCCCGTCACCGCTTGGGCGGTGTCGCTTTCCCCCGACCCCGTCGTGCCGCCGAGTTGTCCCGCCGAGTTGTCGCCCCAGCAGTACGCGGCACCAGCCGATGTGAGCGCGCAGCTGTGGCCGGGACCGGACGCGAGGGTCGTGAAGGTGCGGCCGCCGGCCGCGACCAGGCCGGGCACGGAGTCGCCGCTGCTGGCGGGACGTCCGAGCTGCCCGGTCCCGTTGTAACCCCAGCACACGGCGACGCCGTTGCTGAGAGTGCAGCTATGGGTGCCGCCGGTCGCCAAACTGGATGGGATTCCGAAGGTGACGGCGACCGGGCCGGACGTGTCGGGGGTGAAGCCCGACGCGCTCGCGACCAGTCGGTACGTACCCAACTTGGTCACGGTGAGGGGCGCGAAGACGACCGAGTCGACCACGAGCCCGGAGGCGGTGCCGAGCAGCGTCGCGCCCCACGGATTCACTCCGATGCTCACCGTCACCGTCCCCGAGGTGTCCGGCGCGTTCCCGAAGGCGTCGCGGAACGCGACCCCGGTCGTGAAGAGCGGGGAGCCAAGGCTCGAACCCGACTGCACGTGCGTGAACTTCAGGCGCGTGGCGGTCGCCGGGCGTACCGTGAACACCGGCGAGAAGGCGGAATCGAGGCCTGCTGCACCGCCGGTCCCCCCGGCGCTCAGCATGTAGACCGTCCCCGCCTTCTGAATCACCTGGACCGTCAACGACGCTAGGCCGTTCGACATGACGGCGGCGAAGTTGGAGTTAATCAAGACGCCGCCGGGTGGAGCCAGCTTGAGCTGCAAAAAGACGGCGCCCGTGGTCGGCGTCCGGTTGCCGAATCGATCGATCGCCTCGACCTGGAATGGCGGCGCTTGCCCGGCCGTGTCCACCACGTCCAGCTGGATGAACCGCAGCGCCTTCGCCACCGCGGGCCCGACGTCGAACGCGGCGCTCGTGCCCTGATTGATCGCTGTGGCGCTCGCCGTGAGCGTGTAGCCGTTATCGGCTGTTTCGACCGTGATGCCGCTGAACGTCGCGACGCCGCCGACGGCGTTGACCGTGGTCGAGCCGTGCAATGTGGCGCCGCGTGGATTCACCCCGAAGGCGAGCGTCACCGCCGCGCGCGAGCCGGCGACGAGGTGCCCCGCCGAGTCGCGCACCTCAACCTGGAGCGCCGGGTTGATCGCCTCACCGGCGACTGTGGCGGTCGGCTGGACGACGAACACGAGGCTCGCCGATGCCTGCGTGACCGTCAGCACGGCGTTCCCTGGTATGCCGCGGCCCGTTGCCGTGATGATCGCTTGCCCGGGCCCTTTTGAGTGCGCGAGCCCGGCCGTGTCCACGACGGCCACCGACGGATCCGACGACTGCCACACGAACCGCACTCCCGTCACCGTTGCATTCCCCGAATCCTTCGCTACGGCGCTGAACCCTTGCGTGGCACCGACCGTGGCGAGCCCCACACTGCCCGGCGTGACGAGCACCGTTGCCACGAGCTGCACGACAGCCAGCGTGGCCTGACCGACGACGCCGCCCGCATCGGCGCGGATCACACTCAAGCCGTTGCCCACCGCCGTGACGATGCCGGTCGCGCTGTCGACCGCCGCGACGGCAGGATTAGACGACCGCCACACCACCGTGACACCCGGGACAGGATTGCCGTTCGCGTCCTTGGGAACGGCGCTGAATTGTCGCGTCCGGCCGAGCGCGATCAGCGTGTCGGTGCCCGGCGTGACGGCGACGCTCGTCACGACCGGCGGGCCGACGGGGTTGTCCTTGCTGCAGGAGCCGGCAGCGAGCGCCGCAAGAAGGATGATGCTGAGCGAGCCGATGGGTTTCGTGATCATTGGGCCAGACTCCGTGCGAGTGTCACGTCAGCGACTGCGCCGTGTCCGAGCGACGGGCGCCGGCGCCCCTAGCTGGATGCGGAGCGTCTCGGAAAAGGTGTTGAAGTTGTTGTTGTACGTGCCGTCGCCGAGCTGGCCCGAGTAGTTGGAGCCGCGACAGGACACGACGCCCGCGATCAACCGGCACTCGAACCCGAAGCCGAGCGCGATGACATCGGGTGTGCCCCAGGCAAGGTCGAGCGTCGGCACACGGAGCGCCGGCGTTGGACTGGACACCCAGCACGTGACGTGCAGATCCGTTCCGGTGCCGCAGGATTTATCGGCGCCTGAAGCGACCCCGAGGAACCTGGTGCCGCCGTCCACGGGCGCGGCGACGCTGTCGATCTGGGTCGCCGCTCGACCGATCCCATTCGTGCCCCAGCAGTACGCCGTGCTGTCCGCGGCGGCGATCGCGCACGTCTGCGTCCAGCCCACGGCGATGCTCGTGAACGTGGTGCCGCCCACGACGGCGGTCGGCACGCTGTCGTCGCTGGTCGAGTTGTCGCCGAGTTGGGCGTACTCGTTCGCGCCCCAACAATAGGCGGCGCCGGTGGTGGTCAGGCCACACGAGAAGGAGAATCCGCCGCTCACCGACACGTGATCCCAGCTCAGGCCGCCCGCAACCAACGTGGGCGTGGCGGTGAAGCCATAGGTTGTGCTCTTGCCCGACCCCAGCTCGCCGCGGCTGTCGTCCCCCCAGCAGTAGATCTCGTGTGCGGTGGTCACGCCGCAGCTGTGGAGGTTGCCGACCGCCAGCTCCAAGAACTTGTGGCCGCCCACCACCAGCCGGGGCACGCTGTCTTCGTAATCGGTGAACTCGATCCCGTTGCCGACCTGCCCTTCATTGTTGAGACCCCAGCAGTACGCGTCGCCGGCGGGGGTCAGGCCGCACGCGTGTCCGATGGTGGCCGCCGCGAGCTGCGTGAACGTGAGCGATCGATCGACCAACCGCGGCACCGTCGAATTGTTCACCACGGAGCCGCCGCCCAGCTGGCCGTACGGCCCCCCGCCCCAGCAGTACGCAAGACCCGCCGACGACGTCGCGCAGCCGCCCGCGTTCCCGGCGCTGAGCACCGTGCCGAAGGTGAGCGCGGCGATGGTGGGACCAGAGCCGGTCGCCCCGTGGTCGGACGCCGTGATGGTGAAATTCCCGGGGCTGTTCAGCACCACGCTGTCGAAGGTCGCCGTCGGACCAACGAGCGTCGCGGCCGTGGGCCGGTCCAGCGCGCCGTGGTACACGCTGGTCGCGGTGAGCACGATGGTGTCGGGATATGTGGTCGCGAGGTTGCCGTAGACATCGAACGCGTTGGCCACGACCTGGAAGGGCGACCCCGCGTCGACACTATCGGGTGTTGTGACCGTCAAGAAGGCGACGTGACCAGGCGACACCAGGAATGGCCCGCTCTCGGCGAAGCCCAGGCCGCTGGCAGTCGCGATTAGCGTGTGCCCCCCGGCGATTCCGGCGTACGTCAGCCCTGCGAAGGTCGCGACGCCTCCCACCGCCCCGGCGCTCTGCGCGCCGACGAGGTTACCGGTGAACCCACTGCCGACGGCGATGCTGATCACATTGCGCGCGGTCGTAATGAGCGCGTCGTTCGAGTCGCGCACTTCGACCTGGATTACCGCCGGGAACAGCTCGCCCGCGACGACGTTCGGCGGCGTCCCCACGAACACCAGCCGCGCCGCCGTCTGCGTCACCGTCACCACCGCAAATCCGGGCACGCCGCGCCCCGCCGCCGTGATGAACGTCTGGCCCGGCCCCTTCGACCGGAGCAGCCCGCCCGTGTCCACCGTCGCGACCGATTGATCGGACGACTGCCACACGAACCGCACGCCCTGCACGATCGCGCCGCCCGAATCCTTGGCGACGCCCGCCAGCCGCTGCGTGTCGCCAACCGCGGTGAACCCGGCACTCGGCGGCGAGACGACCACAATCGCCACGAGCTGCACCACGGCCAGCGTCGCCTGCCCGATCACGCCACCGGCGTCGGCGCGGATCACGGACAAGCCGTTGCCGACCGCCGTCACGATGCCGGTCGCGCTGTCGACCGTCGCCACCGACGGGTTCGACGACCGCCATACGATGGTGACGCCCGTGACCGGATTGCCGTTGGCATCCTGCGGCACCGCGCTGAACTGGCGCGTGCGTCCCAGCGCGATCAGCGTGTCGGTGCCCGGCGTGACCGCGACACTCGTCACGACCGGAGGGCCGACGGGATTGTCTTTGCTGCAGGCGAAGACCAGGACGAGAAGCGGCAGCAGGCGGGCGTAGCGCGACATCACAAGGCTCCAGGAGGCGACCGAACGCCAAGCTTACGCCACGGGTGATGCGGCGACGATTCACATACTTGTGCGACACGCACTCCGCGCCGCAACTTGCCCCGTGCATCGGTTCGCGGCTCTCACACTCGGTGTGCTCTTCGTCACACCGGCGCTCCAGGCCCAGGAGCGCCTGGTGCGCCACTTCGGCCCGGAGCAGGGCCTGCTCGCCCCCACCGTCGTGGCCCTCACGCAGGATCACGCCGGCTTCCTGTGGGTCGCGACGGCCGGCGGTGTGTTCCGCTACGACGGCGTGGAGATGCGCCATTGGGCGGCCGACGTGATTACCCACGCGAACGCCCTCGCGGCGGCACCGGATGGCCGCGTGGCCGCCGTCGACGACTACGGACGCGTATTCCTGCTGGACGCCGCCGGGGCTGATCCGGTGCAAGGACCGCGCGGCACCCCCCTCGACAGCGTCGGTGCCATCACCTTCGTAGGCGACACGCTGTGGGTCGCCCGCGGCACCACCCTGATGGCCCAGCCCCCCGACGGGCGCTGGCTGCCGCCCATTCCCGGCCTCGACGTGCCGCCGCGCCGCCTCCGCCCTGCCCCGACCGGCGGCGTGGACGCCGCCACCCACGCCGGCGTGTGGACGGCGCCAGCCCACGGACCGCTGCGCCGCTTGTTTCCGCTGGTCGGTGCTTGGGACGTCCTCGGGTATGCCGACGGACGCCGCGTCGCGATCAGCGGCGCGGGACGGGTGGTTGAGTGGTCGCACGGCCGCCTCGTGGAGCGCCTCAACGTGCACAACGGAGCGGGGCGGGCGCTGGCGCTGCGCGGCGACGTCATCTGGGCGAGCTACAGCGCCTTCATCGCGGCGCTGCACGCCGACGGCTCCAGCGAAATCCTCGGACCGTCTGAGGGCGTGGACGGCGGCGGGCCGCTGCTCGTCGATCGTGAAGGCAGCCTCTGGGTCGGAACGTACACCGCCCTGCTGCAGCTTCCCGAGCCCGAGACCACGTGGTGGGGCGAGCGGCAGGGCCTGCCGTCCTCGCTCACGCGCTACGTGGGTGGGACGCGCGGCACTGTGTGGGTCACGACCTGGAGCGGGCTCGGCCGTCTCACGCACGACGCGCGCGGCTGGCACGGGAGCGTGCCGAGGGTTGCGGGCGGCTACGACCGCTTCTGGACCGATGCGGCGCGCGATCGCCTGGTCGTTGGCATGGAGCACGGCACGGTCACGTTGCGCGGCCCAGGCGTGGCACCCTCGCCCGCGCCCGCCGTTGTCGGAGCACTCGCGTACGCGCCCGCGCCGGACGGAGGCCTCTGGGTCGGGAGCGGCGTGGGCCTCTATCACACGGACGCCACCGGCGGTGCCGCGCGTCGCGTCGCCGGCACCCCCTTCACCGCGGTGGCGACGCTGGCGACCGACTCGGGCGGCCGCCTGTGGTCGGGCGCAGGCGAGCAGGTGTGCCACGCACCGGTACGCGGCGTCGCGAGCGGCGGGCCCTGGGCCTGCGACACACTCGCCGGCTCACTCGACGTCACCGCCTTGGTCGCGTTCCCGAGCGGGGACGTCTGGGCCGCGACCCGGGGACTGGCGATCGTGCGGTGGCGCCAGGGCCGCTGGACCCAGTTGCCCGGCGCCCGCGTCCTGCCGACGCGCAACGTGCTCAACCTGATCCCCGCGCGGGGCGCCGTGTGGGTCGCGGCGTTCGGTGCGGTGCTGCGCGTCGCCGAGCGGCCCGATACGCCGGACGGCTGGGAGGTGCTGGAGCACCTCACGGGCTGGCATGGGCTCCCGGGGCGCGGCGCCAACGACGTCCTGGAGGAGCCGGACGGCACGCTGTGGCTCACCACCGCGCGCGGCGTGATGCGCGTACCGGCGGCGGCGCGGCGCACCCCGCATCCGCCCCCGCCCGTCACCCTGGTGGACGCGCGCGTCGACACCGCGGCCGTGCCGCTCGCTCGCGCGCTGGTGCTGCCGCACGAGCGCAATCGCCTCGAGCTGCGGTTTGCCGCGCTGTCGCTGCGCGACCCGTCGCCCATCCTCTATCAGGTACGGCTCGGGCCCGACGATCCGTGGAGCGACACGCGCGGCCTGCCGTCATTCCGCTGGGTGGACCTGCCGGGCGGGCATTACCGCGCCGAAGTCCGCGCCTCGGCCGACGGGCTGACGTGGTCGAGCGCGCCCGCCGCGTTTCAGTTCGTCGTGCGGCCGCCATGGTACCGCGAGCCATGGGCCCTCGCGCTCTTCACGCTCGCCGCGATTGTCGCGCTCGTGCTGGTATATCGCGCCCGCGTCGCCGTGCTGCTCGGTCTCGAGCGGCAGCGCGCCCGCATCGCGATGGATCTGCACGATGAGATCGGATCGGCGTTAGGCAGCATCGGCATTCTCTCAGGCGTGCTCGCCCAGGACGGCGCCCCCGGCGCGCAAATCGGCGAGCAGCATCGCATCGCCCACGAGATCGCGCGTACGGCGGGCGAGGTCGGCGGCGCGCTGTCCGACATCGTGTGGTCGCTCGATCCCCGCCCCGGGACGTTGCGCGACCTGGCCGCGCGGCTCGCGGATCACGGCGAGCGCTTGTTCGCGAGTGACGACGTGGAGTTCCGCACGTCCTTCCCCCAGGCCTGGCCGCCGGCCGCTCTGCCGCTCGCGCTGCGGCGTAACGTGGTCGCGGTGGGTCTGGAAGCGCTGCACAACGCCGCCCGCCACGCGCGGGCGCGGCACGTGTCGCTGGCGCTCGCCCCGCAGGACGGCGGCTGGGAGCTGGTGGTGCGGGACGACGGCTCCGGCCTGCGCGACGCGCCGGACACGGAGCGCGCGGGGCTGGGCCTCACCAGCATGCGGCGGCGCGCGGCCGAGGTCGGCGGCCGGGTCGCGTGGGAGCCGACGCCCGGCGGCGGCACCACGATGCGCTTCGCGTTCCCGCTGCCCGCCGCGCCCCGCGGTCCATTGGCCCGCGTGTGGGCGCGCCTCGTGCGGCGCGGCAACGTCGCATGATGATGCGAACTCCGGGAAGCGCCCCGGCGGGTAGGTTGGACGGCGTGACCATCCGCATCGCCGCCGTCGAAGACAACAATCGCTATCGCGAGAGTCTGGAAACGCTGCTCGCCCACGCGCCGGGGTTCTCGCTCGCCGCGACGTTCGGCGCCGCGCCGCCCGCGCTCACGGCGCTCGCCGCCGCCGCGGCGCCGTGGGATCTGGTCTTGATGGACCTCGAGCTGCCCGCGATGAGCGGCATCGAGGCGACGCGCCGGGTGAAAGCCTTGTCGCCCCGCACCGCCGTGGTCGTGCTCACGGTGTTCGAGGAACCAGCCACCGTGTTGGAAGCGATCTGCGCCGGCGCCGACGGCTATCTATTGAAGCGCACGCCGCCCGAGCGCCTGCTGGCGGAGCTGCGGTCCATCGTGGAAGGGCACTCACCGCTCTCGGGGGCGGTCGCGCATACGGTGCTCGACCTGGTCCGCCGCATGGGTCCGGGCTCGCCGGCCGACGACCCGGGGTCGCCGACACGCCTCGAGCTGTCCGAGCGGGAACAGGAAGTGCTGCGCTGCCTGGTGGACGGTATGGGCTACAAGCAGACGGCCGAACGGCTCGACGTGAGCCTCGACACGGTGCGCACCTACATCCGCCGCATCTACGGCAAGCTGCAGGTGCACAGCGTGGCGGAAGCGGTCAGTCGAGCCGTGCGGGAGCGGCTCGTCTAGCTCAGCGCCGCGCGGCGCTGCCCGTCACGACGGCAACCACGCGATCGAGCTCCGTGGGGCCAGGCGGGGGCAGCTCGAGCGTCACGCCGGCGCTGGTCTCCTGGAAGCGCACCCCCGCTCCGCCGCGCAGCAGCCGCGCCGAGCGCACCGGCCCGCCCAGTGGCGGCAGTGCGAGCAGCGGATCCGGCCAATCGAGCACGTGGACGAACACGGTGTCGCCGCGGCGGGTGGTGGCACCCCAGGCGCGCGGCGGCACGGGCCCGCGCCGGGTGGCGTAGATGGCGCTGCCGTTCGCCGCGAGCCAGTCGCCTAACGAATCGAGCCGCGCCACGAACTCCGGGCTGATGGTGCCGTCGGGGCGCGGCCCGATGTTCAGGAGCAGATTCGCCCCGTTTCCCGCCGCGCGCACGAGGTAACCGACAAGAGCGCGCACCGACTTGAAATCCTTGTCCGTGATGTTGAAGCCCCACGAGTCGTTCATCGTCAGCGACGTTTCGAGCGGCAGGTCGGCGCTGACGACGCTGGTGTTGAACCCGGCGGTGTTGGCGCCGGGCAGATCCTGCTCGAATGTCTGCACGTCCTCGCCGGAACGCGGCTGCTGGTGGTGGTTCGGGATGATCAGCGCGGCGGGTTGCAGCCGGTGGATCAGGGCGTAGGTCGTGTCGAGCCGCCAATCGGCGTCGGGCTTGTCCCACATTCCGTCGAACCAGATGCCGCCGAGCGGCCCGTAGTTCGTCAGCAGCTCGGTGAGCTGCGCGTTCATGAATGTGAGGTAGCGGCTCCAGTCGCCTGCGTCGGGGCGACCGTTGTCCCACGCCGTAGCGCCGCGCGGCCAATAGTCGGGGTGATGCCAGTCGAGCTGCGAGTAATAGAAGAAGAGCTTGATCCCCGCCGCCTGGCAGGCGTCCGACAGTTCCTTCAGCGGATCGCGCTTGAACGGCGTCCAGTCCACGATGTTGTACGGCGTCTGCGCCGTCTGGAACATCGAGAAGCCATCGTGGTGGCGCGAGGTGATCGTGATGTAGCGGACGCCGGCGCGGCGGGCGAGCGCGACCCACGCGCGGGCGTCGAAGCGCGTGGGGTCGAACGTCGCCGCGAGCGACTCGTAGTCGCGCACCGCGATCTTGCGGTTGTGCATCACCCACTCGCCGGCGCCGAGCTGGCTGTAGACACCCCAGTGGATGAACATCCCGAATTTCGCATCGGCGAACCAGCGGCGAGCGGCGACGCGCTCGACGGGGACCGAGTCGCGTGACTGTGCGGCCGCTCCCACGCCGATCCCGAGCATCGCCCACACCACGGCGGCTGATCTCATGGCGTCATCCCTCGTACAGGCGCACGGTGACCCGGGGCACGCCGAGGCCCGTTCGAGCGGTCACGCGGACACGTCGTGTCTCGACCGGCTCGAACCGCGCCAGCCGCTTGTGACCGATGGTCGTACCGCCCGCGCAGGTGACCCACGCGCCGCCCAGCAACGCATCGAGCGTGAAGCTCTCGACCATCTGCCCAAATTCGATCGCCTCGGAGAGCGCGGCCACGCCGAACTGCACCGGCCGCGGCCACTCCAGCTCGACCACGTTGCCGGCGGCGTGAACGTGTGCGGCGGCGGCCAGGTCGGTCGCGAACAGCGCGCTGCGCCGCGAGCCGAACGCCGCAAGACTCGCGACATCCGGATCCGCCAGCACGCCCGCGCGCGTCGGCGGCACGTTCAATAGGAGCCCGGCGTTGCGGCCCACCGAGGCGAAATACAGGTCGAGCAGCTCGTCCGCCCCCTTCACGGCGCCGTCCTCGGCCGGATGCCAGAACCAGCCAGGCCGGATCGAGACATCCGCCTCACCCGGCCGCCACACCGTCCCCCGCGGGTCCCCGTGCTGCAGTTCCTCAATGATCCCGGAACCCTGGGCGCCGGGATACGGCACCACTCCGGGATCCACTGCACACCAATTGGGATCGCCGGCCATGCCGCGCTCGTTGCCGATCCAGCGGACGTCGGGCCCGGCGTCCGAGAACATCACGGCGTTGGGCTGGAGCCGCCGCACCGTGGCGAAAAACCGCGGCCAGTCGTACACCTGGCGCTTGCCGTTCGGGCCCTCGCCGTTGGCGCCGTCGAACCACACTTCGACGATTGGGCCGTATCCCGTGAGCAGCTCCTCGAGCTGCGCGACGTAATGGTCGTTGTACGCGGGCGTGCCGTAGCTCGGCTCGTGCCGGTCCCAGGGGGAGAGATAGAGTCCGGCGCCCAGTCCCTCGGCGCGACACGCGTCGGTGAACTCGCGCACCACATCTCCCTGCCCGCCACGCCAGACACTGTGGCTCACCGCGTGCGTCGTGAGCCGGCTGGGCCAGAGGCAGAACCCGTCGTGATGCTTGGCCGTGAGCACCAGGCGCGTGGCCCCGGCGCTCTTGGCCGCGCGCGCCCATTGGCGGCAGTCGAGCGCGGGGGGATTGAACGATGCCGGATCCTCCGTGCCGTCACCCCACTCGCGGTCGCTGAACGTGTTGACGCCGAAATGGACGAAGATCCCGACTTCGCTCGCGTGCCACGCGAGCTGCCGCGCGCTCGGCACCGCGCGCGCGGGCGGGCGCACCGGACGCGATCGCGCCGCCAGGACGGCGGCACCGCACGCGAGAAACGCGCGCCGGTCCATCATGGCTGCAAGGTCACGAGGCGTGCCCGCGGCGGGATGCCCGGCTCGAGCTCCATGATGCCGACTGAGATAGGAAGATCGAAGCGCCGCGGCCCGGCGCTGCCGGGGTTCATCACGGTCACGGTCCGGTCCACCAGCTCGAGCAGCGGCTGGTGCGTGTGCCCGAACACGATGATCTCGGCGTGGGGAAATGTGGCGTGCAGGCTGGCGGCCGTGGGCGGGCCCACCTGGTCGCCGTGGGTGACGAGGATGTCGAAGCCGTCGAGCTGCACCTGCGCCACCTGCGGCAGCCGGGCGCGTAGCTCGGGCCCGTCGGTATTGCCGTAGACCGCGGTGACCGGAGCCAGCGTCTCCAGGTCGGAGAGGATTTCGAGCTTGCCGACGTCGCCGCCGTGGAGGATGTGGTCCACGTCCTCGAATACCTCGAAGACCTCGGGACGCAGCAGGCCGTGCGTGTCGGAGATGATGCCGAGCCGCATGCGGGGCGCGCGCTACTCGCTCTGCCAGCGTTTGACGAGGGCGATGTCGACACCGAGATGGTCGAGCACGCGTTGCACGACGAAGTCGACGAGATCCTGCACTTTCGCGGGCTTGTGATAGAAGGCCGGCATCGCCGGCAGGACGATGGCGCCCGCCTCCGTCGCGAGCGTGAGGTTACGCAGATGCACGAGGGACAGCGGCGTCTCGCGCGGCACGAGGATGAGCTTGCGCCGCTCCTTCAGCACCACGTCCGCCGCGCGCTCGATCAGCGACCGGCTAGTGCCGTGGGCGATCGCCGCCACAGTTCCCATCGAGCACGGACACACGACCATCCCCGCGGTGCGCGCCGACCCCGACGCCGGACTCGCGCCGCGATCCTTGTCGTCGAAGGTCTGCACGCCCGTCCAGTCGCCGCCCGTCGCCTTCTTGAGACCTGCTTCTTCCTTGATGCCGCACTCCTCGGCCAGCAGGCGCCAGCCGTGCGCCGACACGAGCAGCCACGTGGGCACATTGTGCGTCGCCAGTATCTCGAGCAGCCGGACCGCGTAGGGAGCGCCGGACGCACCGGTGATGGCGAGGATAACGGGAAGCTTGCTCATCGACCGCGGCGGTTGGGGGTAGGGGACCGCATGGGGTGGCGGGGAGGCGACGGCGGCGCCGGTGAACGCGGAACGGACACCTTACCGACCGTGGAACGCTTCGCTGTTCTCCGTTCCACGTTCCGCGTTCCGCGTTTCATAGGACCCGATCCACCAGCGCACCCGCGAACACCACCACGCTCACGATCCCGTTGACCGTAAAGAAGGCCGCATTGAGCCGCGACAGATCGTCCGGCCGCACCAGGCGGTGCTCATAGGCGATCAGCGCGGCGCCGATCGCGACGCCCGCGTAATACGGAGCGCCGAGCCCGGCGCCCCACCCCACCGCCACGAGCGCCGCCAGCGCGAGGCCGTGGAGAATTTTGCCGAAGAAAATGCCGCCGCGCGCCCCCAGCCGCACGACCGCCGAATGGAGCCCCTCAGTGCGATCGAACTGCTCGTCCTGCAGGGCGTAGAAGACGTCGAACCCGCCGACCCAGAATGTCACCGCCGCCGCCAGCGCCCACAGCAGCCAGGGCGGCTCGCTCCAGCGGCCCGACACCGCCAGGAACCCCGCGGGCCCGGCGATCGCGTCGCCGAACCCCAGCCACACGTGCGACCACCAGGTGAAACGCTTGGCGTAGCTGTACAGCGTGACGACGGCCAGGGCCACGGGCGACAGCGCGAAGCACAGCGGATTCAGCGCCCACGCCGCCCATTCGAACAGCGCCGCCGCGACCAGCACAGCGATCCACGCCTGCCCCACGGTCAGCCTGCCGGCAGGCAGCTCGCGGGCGCGCGTGCGCGGGTTGCGGGCGTCCAGGTCGCGGTCGGCGATGCGATTGAATCCCATCGCCACGAAGCGGCCCGCCGTGAACGCCAGCACCACGAGGCCCAGGGTCCGCAACGTGACGGGGTAGACGAACGACGCCAGCACGACGCCGATCAGCGCGAACGGCAGCGCGAACACGGTGTGCGGCAAACGGACGAAGTTCACGTAGCGGGCCAGCAGCCCCTCGCCGGCGAGCGTCTGCCCTTCGCGAGCCGTCATGGACGGGAGGGTTTGGAAAGATCGATGCCGAGACTGCGCCACATCGCGTCGACCTTGGCCCGCGTCGCGTCGTCCATCACGATCTTGTCGGGCCACTCACGCGTGAAGCCTTCTTCTTTCCACTTGCGCGTCGCGTCGATGCCCATCTTGGAACCGTAGGTGAAGCCGCGGCTCGAATGATCGAGCACGTCGATCGGCCCCATAGAGAAGCGCACGTCGCGCTCGGGATCGATGTGATTGAGCGCCACCCACCACGCCTCCTTCGGGTCGCGCACGTTCACATCCTTGTCCAACACGACGATCAGCTTCGCGAGCGACATCAGCCCCTGCCCCCACAAGCCGTTCATCACCTTCCAAGCCTGTCCGGGATACTGCTTGTCGATGCTCACGAACACGAGATTATGGAAAATGCCCTCGGCCGGCATGTGCAGGTCGACGATCTCCGGGATCGTGAGCTTCAAGAGGGGCAGAAAGATCCGCTCCGTCGCGTGGCCGAGGTAGTAGTCCTCCATCGGCGGGCGGCCCACGATCGTGTGCGGCCAGACCGGCTCGGCCCGCATCGTGATCGCGGTGATGTGCACCTTGGGGTAATAATCGGCGAGCGAATAGAATCCCGTGTGATCGCCGAACGGCCCCTCGAGCACGAGCGGCTCCCGCGGGTCGACGAAGCCCTCCAGCACGATCTCCGCTTCGGCCGGCACCTCGAGATCGCACGTCACCGCCTTGGCGAGCGTCACCGGCTCCTTGCGCAGGAACCCCGCGAACAGGAACTCGTCGATCGTGGGCGGCAGCGGCGCCGACGCCGCGTAGATGCTCGCCGGGTCGCCGCCGAGGGCGATCACCACGGGCATCGTCTCGCCGCGCGCCGCCATCTCCCGCCAGTGCGCGGCGCCCACCTTGTGGCGCTGCCAGTGCATCGCGAGCTCGTTCCGCCCGAGCACCTGGATCCGGTACATGCCGACGTTCCGGATGCCGCGCGCCGGGTCCTCGGTGATCACGAGCGGCAGGGTGATGTAGCGCCCCCCGTCACCCGGCCAGGTGACCAGGAAGGGAATCTTCCCGAGGTCAATGTCCCCCCCCTCGAGCACGACCTCCTGGCACGACGGCCGGCCGCCCCGGGTCTTCGGCGGGAACTTCGCCAGCTCGGCGAGCCGCGGCAGGAGGGCGAGCTTCTCCAGGAAGCCCTGGGGCACCTTCATCTCCAGGAGCTCCGAGATCCGGCAGC
>DATLWA010000236.1:0-5357 GCA_035576905.1 Gemmatimonadales bacterium | reverse complement strand
CGGCGCCCTCGGCCTGATTCTCCCCGGCGCCCTGCGGATCAAGCGGGGCCTCACGCCGCTCGCGGCTGCCGGGCTCGTGATCATCATGATCGGCGCCGTGATCACCACGGTGGCGACGCAGGGCGTGGCTCCGGCGGTAATGCCGTTCGTCGTGGGCATCCTCGCGGGCGTGGTCGTGCGCGGCCGCCGGGATTGGGCGACGCCGGCCGTTGTGTCGCAGGCGCAGGCGCGCCCGCTGGCGCGCGCCGCGTGAGACGGGAACTCTGAACGCACTTTTTACCGACACTCGAAAGGAACGACAATGCGCTTCATGCTGCTGGTGATCCCGAAGGATTACGACAAGGCGGGCCCGGACTTCGCGCCCCCGGCCGAGCTCGTCGCCAAGATGACGAAGTTCAACGAGTCCATGACCAAGGCCGGGATCGTGCTCGGCCTGGACGGTCTGCATCCGCCCATCAAGGGCACGCGCGTCAAATTCGCCGGCGGCAAGGCCAAGACGATCGATGGGCCGTTCACCGAGTCCAAGGAGCTGATCGGCGGGTACTGGATGATTCAGGTGAAGTCGAAGGAGGAGGCCGTGGAGTGGGCCAAGCGCGCGCCGATGCTGGATGGCGACATCATCGAAGTGCGCCAGGTGCAGGAGATCGATGAGTTTCCCGAGGACGTGCGCCGGGCGGCGGGGAGGTAGCCATGGCATTCCTCTCGATGGTCAAGTCCGCCGAGAACCAGGGGCCCGTGCCACAGGCGCTCCAGGATGCGATGGGCAAGCTCATCGCGGATTCGCTCAAAGACGGCTCGCTGATCCAGACCGGCGGCCTGGGCGCTAGCGCCAAAGCCTTCCGCGTGCGCAGCGCCGGCGGCAAGCTCACCGTGCTCGACGGTCCTTTCAGCGAAGCCAAAGAAGTGATCGGCGGGTACGCGGTGATGGCATGGGCGTCGCGCGAAGAGGCGATCGCGGGCGCGCGGGCCTTCATGGAGCTGCACCAACGCCACTGGCCGTCGTGGCAGGGCGAGTGTGAGGTGCGCGAGATCGTGTTCCTGGCCCCGTGACCGCCGACGCGCATCGGGCGATCGAGGCGGTCTGGCGGATCGAGTCGGCCCGCCTCATCGCCGGCCTGGCGCGGATCGTGGGCGACGTCGGCCTGGCCGAGGATCTGGCCCAGGACGCGCTGGTCGCGGCGCTCGAGCAGTGGCCGGAGTCGGGCGTGCCGGACAACCCGGGCGCGTGGCTCATGGCGACCGCGAAGCATCGGGCGATCGATCAGCTGCGCCGCCGCAAGATGCTCGACCGCAAGCACGAGGAGCTGGGATACGACCTCGAGGTCCGGCAGCAGACGGCGCCGGATTTCGATGCCGCCATCGACGATCAGATCGGCGACGACCTGCTGAGCCTGATGTTCACGGCCTGCCACCCGGTGCTCGCCACGGAAGCGCGCACGGCGCTCACGCTGCGGTTGCTCGGGGGTCTCACCACCGAAGAAATCGCGCGCGCCTTCCTGGTCCCGACCGCCACGATTGCCCAGCGTATCGTGCGGGCCAAGCGCACGCTCGCCGCGGCCCGCGTGCCCTTCGAGGTCCCGCGCGGGGCGGACCTGGCGCCCCGTCTCGCCTCGGTGCTCGAAGTGATCTACCTCATCTTCAACGAGGGCTACTCGGCCACCGCGGGCGACGACTGGCTGCGGCCGGCGCTGTGTGACGACGCGCTGCGCCTCGGCCGCATCCTGGCGGAGCTCGCCCCGGCCGAGCCGGAAGTGCACGGCCTCGTGGCGCTGATGGAAATCCAGGCGTCGCGCCTGCACGCGCGCGTCGACCAGTCGGGCCGGCCGATTCTGCTGCTCGACCAGGACCGCGCGCGCTGGGATCAGCTGCTCATCCGCCGCGGTCTTGCGGCGCTGGAGCGGATCGAGGCGATGGGTGGCGCGCTCGGTCCTTACGCCTTGCAAGGCGCCATCGCCGCCTGTCACGCCCGCGCCCGGACGGCGGAGGAGACCGACTGGACCCGCATCACGGCCCTGTACGACGCGCTGGCCCAGCTCACGCCGTCGCCGATCGTCGAGCTGAATCGCGGCGTGGCCTACGGCATGGCGTTCGGCCCGGCCGCCGGGCTCGAGATCGTCGATCCGCTCATCGCCGATCCCCAGCTCGCAGGCTATCATCTATTACCCAGCGTGCGTGGCGACCTGCTCGCCAAACTGGGCCGTTGCGACGAAGCGCGGGCTGAATTCGAGCGCGCGGCTTCCCTCACACGGAACACGCGCGAGCGCCAGCTGATGCTGGAGCGCGCCAAGCAGTGCGTCATCGACGCCAAGCGCGGGAAATAGCCACGTCCACATCCACCGGTAGACCGCTCGACCGATCCATCGTCGAGGGGCCCATCGCCCGCGCGGTGTGGCTCATCGCCTGGCCCACGGCATTGCAGAACCTGATTGGCGGCCTGCAGGGCGTGGTGGATCACGCGCTGGTGGGCCACTTCGTGGGCTTCGCCGGCAACGCGGCGATCGGCGTGGGCGTCCAGATTTTCATCGTCGTCATCGCGTTCGTGATGTCGGTGTTCAGCGGCATGGGCGTGCTGGTCGCCCGCTTCGCCGGGGCCAACGAGCCCGAGAAGGTCAACCGTACCGTCTATCAGGCGTTCCTCGCCGCGATCGTGCTGTGGGGCGCCCTGCTGGCGCCGCTCGGCTGGGTGCTCGCGCCGTCCCTGCTGCGCGTCGTGAATGCCGCCCCCGCCGTGCAGGTGCAAGCGCTGCCGTTCCTGCGGATCAGCTTCGTGGGCAGCCTCGGAACGCTGCTCTTCTTCATGGTGAGTGGCGCGTTGCGCGCGGCGGGCGACGCGCGCACGCCGTTGCGCCTCGGCGTGCTCCTCACGGTGCTCAACATCGGGTGCAACATCGCGTTCATCACCGGGGTGGGACCGCTGCCGCGTCTCGGCACGGCTGGCGCGGCGGTCGGCACCACGGTGGCGGGCATCGTCGTGTCGAGCATCGCCGCGTACTTGCTCTTCTCAGGCCGTCTCCCCGTCACGTGGCACCGCGGCATGAATTGGCGGCCGGACTGGGCCGTGATCCGCGAGCTGTTCCGCTTCGGCCTGCCGACGGGTGTGCAGGGCATCGTCATGAACATCGGCGGCGTCTTGATGCTGCGCTTCATCGGGTCGCTGGCGCACAGCGCCGAGGCGCAGGCGGCCTACGCGGTGGGGTACGGCGAGCTGTTCTCCTTCATTACCTGGACGTCGGTGGGGTTGATGAGCGCCGCCGCCACGGTCGCGGGGCAGAATCTCGGGGCGCAGCGCCCCGACCGCTCGGTGCGCGGCGTGCACGTCGCGGCGGGGCTCGGCGTCGGGCTCGCGGCGGTGATCGGCATCCTCTTCATTACTATCCCGCGCGCGCTGCTCGGCATCTTCGGCATGACCGATCCGGTGGTGGTGGGGCTGGGCACCCAGCTCCTGAGCTTCCTCAGCGTGTCGGGCCTGTTCGTCACCGTCGCCTTGACCTACACCGGCGGGCTCCAGGGCACCGGCGACACCCGCTCGCCGCTCTACATCTCGATCGTGTCCCAGGTCGTGGTGCCGCTCGGCCTCTGTACATTGTTGCAGGCGATGCGCGGCCTGCACCCCGCCGACATCTGGACGGCGATCCTGCTCGGCCACGTGACGCGGAGCGCGTTGAGCGCGCTGCGCTTTCGCCAGGGCAAGTGGCGCACCATCCGGGTGGAGCTGCAGCCCGCGCAATCGTAGCGACTTCTCGACTGGAGGCCTGTGTGCAGGTCCGAGCGTTCGCGGTGCTCCTCGCGGCATTCTGTTTCGCCCGGGACGCATCCGGGCAGACACGCGCCGCCTCGCCGGTGGAGCCCGGCGCCGGCCCCCGCCCCATTCCCGGGCCGGTGTACGAGTCCGCGGCGTTCAGCCGCGCGGTGGCGCGCGGCACGCGCACCCGCAGCGGCGTCCCCGGCCCGGGCTACTGGGTGCAGCACCCGCGGTACGCGATCACGGCGACGCTCGACCCGGCGCGCGCCCGCCTCGAGGGAAGCGAAGCGATCGTCTATCGCAATCATTCCCCCGACTCGCTGCCACAGATCGCCGTCTATCTGCGGCAGAATGTGTTCGCCGCGGGCAGCCCGCGCCGCGATCCGGCGCCGATCACGGGCGGCGTGACGCTCGGCCGCGTGAGCGTGAACGGCCGCGTCGTGCCGGCCGCTCCGCCGCCCAACCCCGCCAAGCCTGTGACCGCGCCGCCGCGCGCGGGCCCCGCCCCGGACCAATACACGGTGGACGGAACCGTGATGTGGATCGCGTTGGGCCAGCCGCTCGCTCCGGGGGACAGTCTCACGCTCGGATTCGCTTGGTCCTACACGCCACCGCCCGCGCCCGCCGATGGCCGCGAGGGGCACGACGGCCACGTCTTCTTCATGGGCTACTGGTATCCGCAGATCGCCGTCTATGACGACGTCGACGGATGGGTGACCGATCCGTACTTGCTCGAGGCCGAGTTTTACATGGACCCGGCCGATTACGACGTCCGGGTGACGGTGCCGCGCGGCTGGGTGGTGGGGGCGACGGGCACGCTCGCGAACGCCGCGGCGGTGCTTTCGGCTGCCGCGCGCGACAGTCTGGCCGCGGCGCGGACGTCGGGACGCGTGATCCGCGTGCCGGCAAGCGCTACCGGCGCCGCCAGCGCGACGTGGCATTTTACCGCCACCGACGTGCGCGACTTCGCCTGGGGGACGAGCGATCAATACGCCTGGGACGCGACGCGCGCGCTGATCACCGGCGCGGGCGGCGCGCCGGACACGGTGGACATCAACAGTTTCTTCCGTCTGTCGGCGTCAGCCGCCGCCTGGCGCGTGGGCGGGGCGCGGTTCACGCGTGACGCGATCCAGCAGATGTCGGCGTACCTCTGGCCGTATCCGTATCCGCAGATGACGTCGATGGAGGGCGTGCTCGCGAGCGGCGGGATGGAGTACCCGATGATGTTCCTGATGCAGCCGTGGGCCGACACGCTCTCGCTCGCCGGCGACGCGATGCACGAGACCGGCCATATGTGGTTCCCGATGCAGGTCGGCTCCAACGAGACGCGCTATCCGTGGATGGACGAGGGGTTCACGCAGTTCGACGTGGCGCAGGGGATGCGGGTGCTGTACGGCGAGCCGCGCGCGGGCGGGCGGCCCAATGATTCCGAGACCGGACAGCGCGCGCTGTATCTCCGAACGGTGCGCGCCGGCCAGGACACGCCGCTCATGACGCCGGGTGGCGGCGACGCGTATCCGGAAGATCTCTACTTCGTGATGTACTACGACAAGACGGCGCAGGTGCTGGCGGCGCTGCGCGGCGTGTTGGGGGCGGACACGTTCCATCGCGGGCT
>DATLWA010000235.1:0-3258 GCA_035576905.1 Gemmatimonadales bacterium | reverse complement strand
CCTCGGCCGGCGCGAGCGCCTCGATCTCCCGAATCACGCCGTCGCCGCCCCGCGCGGCCCCGCTGCCGCCACTGCCGCCGCGCAACGCGTACGTCCGCACGCGCAACGGGAACTCGAGCTCCAGGACCTCGACCGGCGTATTGCGCGTGTTCGACATGCCGACGTGCACGCCGGATGGGCCGGGGCCCGCCGGGCCCCCGCCCTGCCCACCCCCCAGCGTCTCGTAATAGGTCCAGCCTGGACCCCCCAGGGTCACGTTGTTCATCGTGCCCTGCCCCTGCGCCGGCACGCTGAGCCCGCCGCGGGCGAGCGCCAGGAACACCACATCGGTGATGCGCTGCGACGTCTCGACGTTGCCCGCCGCCACCGCGCTGGGCCAGCGCGCGTTGACCAGGCAGCCCGGCGGGGCGGTCACGCGCACCGCGCGCTGCACGCCGGCGTTCATCGGCACGTCGTCGGGAAGCAGCGTCCGCACCACGAACAATACCGCCGAGCGCGTGACCGCGAGCGGGCAGTTGACGTTGCCGGCCGCCGCGGCCGCCGTCCCCGTGAAATCGGCGTGCAGCACGCCGTCCTTCACGTCCACCCGCACGGTGATGGCAATGTCGTCGTCCGAGACGCCGTCGCCTTCGAGATAGTCGGTGGCGGTGAGGCCCGTCGCCGCGAGCGGCGTCAGCGCGGCGCGGGTGCGCCGCTCCGCGTACTCGACCAGGTCGCGCGCCGCGGCCTGCAGCTCGGTCCACCCATAACGCGCCGCCAGCGTCCGCAGGCCGTCGGCGCCGCGCGCCACCGCCGCGCGCTGGGCCGCGAGGTCGCCGCGGCGCACATCCGGCGTGCGCACGTTGGCGAGCACCAGCCGCTCCACCTCCGGCGTGAGCCGTACCGGCGGCAGGACGATCCCTTCGGCGAACAGCTCGCGCGCGCCGGCCGGCATGCTGCCGGGCGTGGCGCCGCCCACATCCGAATGGTGCGCCCGGACCACGCTGTACCCGCCCACCGTGCCGTCGATGGCGATCGCCTCGATCAGCGTGAGGTCGGGCAGATGCGAGCCGCCGGAGTAAGGATCGTTCAAGAGAAACCGCTCGCCCGGCGCCGGCTCTTGGGCGCGCACCGCCGCCACGGCGTCCGCGAGCGCCCCCAGATGCACGGGAATGTGGGCCGCCTGCGCGATCATCTCGCCGCGCGCGTCGAACAGGGCGGCCGAGGCGTCGCGCCGTTCCCGAATGTTGGGCGACAGCGCGGACTGTACCAGCACCAGGCCCATCTCTTCGGCGACGGACGCGAACGCGTGCGCCATCACCTCGAGACCCACGGCGTCGAGCGTCATGCCCGCTCCAGAATCACGGCGCCGGACGCGTGCACCGTCCCGAGCCAGCCGGGTTCGACCAGTGCGGTCGCGTCGCCGCCGGCAAGCACCGCAGGGCCCGGGATCGTAGCCCCCGCGGGCAGCGTGTCGAGCGACCACAGCTCCGCCGCCACGCGGGCGCCGCGCACCACGACGTCGCGACGGCCCGCTGGCCGCGCCGCACCGCCGCCACCCCGCTGGAACTCGGGCAGCGGCGCGGCCCGCTGTACCACCACCCGCACGTTGACGACCTCGACAGGCGCGATGCGCTCGGCGTGGCCGTAGCGCAGGCGGTGCGCCGCGAGAAAGACCTCCTCCAGGGCGCCGGGGTCGGGCTCGATCGCGGCAACGGCGATCTCGTACCCCTGGCCCGCGAAGCGGCACTCGGCGAGCCGGGTGATGACCGCATCGGGCAGTGCCGCCGTCGCGCGCGCCACGCAGGGCGCGAACAGCGCGTCCAAGGCCGCGCGATCGAGCTGCGCCAGCGAACGATGCACCGCGGCAGTGAACTCGAGTCGCTCGGGCGCCGCCGCTAGGCCCAGGGCCGAGAGCGCGCCCGGGTGCGGCGGCACCACGACCGTGCGCATGCCCAGCGCCTCGGCCAGGGAACACCCGAACAACGGGCCGGCCCCGCCGAACGCCAGCAGCGCGAGCCGCCGCGGATCGACGCCGCGGGCCACGCTCACGCGTTTCAAGGCCCGCGCCATGACCGCGGTCGCCACCTCCACGACGCCCGCCGCTGCGGCTGCGACGTCGCGCCCGGTAGCGTGGGCGAGCGATTGCAGCGCCCGATCGGCAAGCCCGCGATCGAGCCGCACGTCGTCCGCCAGCGGACGCGCGGGGTCGAGCCATCCCAGCACGAGGCACGCGTCCGTCACCGTCGGCTCGGTGCCGCCGCGCCCATAACATGCCGGGCCGGGGATCGCGCCCGCGCTGCGCGGACCGACCTTGAGCGCGCCGCCCGCGTCCACCCAGGCGACGCTGCCGCCGCCCGCGCTCACCGTCTCGATCAACACCGCCGGCAGGGCCAGCGGCACGCCACCCACGCTGCCCGCACCCTCGGTCACGACACCACCGCCCTGCACCAGACTCGCGTCAGCGCTGGTGCCGCCCATGTCGAGCGTCAGCAAGTCGGTGATGCCGACGGCCTCACCCACCAGCCGCGCCCCCACCACACCCCCGGCCGGCCCCGAGAGTGCCAGGGCCGCCGCGCGCTCCGCGGCGATCGCGGGCGCCAAGGTGCCGCCACCGGAAGTCATCACGCGAAAGGCGCCGATGCCCCGGCGCATTGCCTCGCTCTCGGTGCGCGCTACGTAGGTCGAGATTTTGGGCCGCAGATATGCCTCGGCGACGGTCGTGCTGGTGCGCTCGTACTCGCGAAACACCGGCAGCACATCCACGCTCGCCGCCACCGGGACGTCGGGGAGCGCCGCCCGCAGCGCCGCGGCCAGCCGGCGCTCGTGATCGGGGTGACGGAACGAAAAGAGGCAGCACACGGCGACCGCTTCCGGCCGGCGCCCGCGAGCCGCCGCCACCACCTGCGCCACCGCCGCGTCGGTCAGCACCAGCAGCGGGCCTTCCGGACCCATCCGCTCCGCCGCGCCGATCACGTCGTCCCGCGCCACGAGCGGCGGCGGATGGTCGCGCGCCAGATCGTACAACGCCACGCGATCCTGGCGCCGCAACCACAGGACGTCCTCGAACCCGGCCGTCGTCACGAGCACCACCCGGGCGCCGCGACGCTCGAGCAAGGCGTTCGTGGCCACGGTCGTGCCGTGCACCAGCACATCGACCGCGCCCCCCGCGACGTCCACCGCGCGAAAGAGGGCGCGGGCGGGATCGTCGGGCGTGCTCACGACCTTGGTGACATGGAGAGAACCGTCGGACGCGATGGAGCAGAGGTCGGTAAAGGT
>DATLWA010000234.1:0-7524 GCA_035576905.1 Gemmatimonadales bacterium | reverse complement strand
GTGAGGGAAATCCGCGTCGAAGTCGAGGCGGTGCTGCCAGACCACGTCGCGACGCGCGCCTTCGACGCGAATCGCAATGGCGGAGAGGCCCTGCGTGCTGGAGTCCAGACCCACATACACGGGCATGAGCCTAGTCTAGCGGCGCCGCGCCCGGCGGCAATCTTTTAACCCATGCTCGATCCCCTCTCTCGCCGTGACTGGCTCAAAGTGATGGGCGCCGCAAGCGCCGGCGCCCTGGTCACCCCGTCGCTCGGCGCCGCTGCGCCGGCCCATCCGCCCGCGCTGCCCATTCTGCCCCTCACGTCGTCATCCGACGTGTTCATTCCCGGTAGGGGCGATGGCTTTCAGAAGTTTTCCTTCGATTTCCCCGAGCCCTCGGTCGAGCTCTGGGGGCTGAAGTTCGGCTTCCGCATCTTCACACGCGAGAACATCTACACGCTCGACCTCGCGCAGATGAAAGCGGATGCGTCCGACACCAGCGCCACGCTCACCGCGACCGGCCTCGTCTGGGCGGGCGGCCAGGAGCGCGCGCCCGGCAAGCTCACCGCGCGCTTCCGGAAGAACGGCGACACTATCGAGTGGGACACCACCGTCGAGCTCGACCAGCCGGTGAAGAGCGTGGCGACGGTGATCCGCGGCATTCCGCGCGGCAAGCTTTCCGCCGGCGGCGGCGCGCCGTTCGATTCCAAGGACAACGAGGTGCTGTGGGGCTATCCGTTCGGCGCGGGCGATCTCTTCGGTGGCAACACCGCCTGGGGATTGGGCACGCCGCTCGTGGCGGTGCTGCCCGCGGACAACGACGTGTGGGCGCTGTCGTCGCTCGACGACCACGTGCGCGCCAAGCGGTTCTACTTCCAGCCGGGTGAGTCCGGCTACCGCGTGGAAGCGATCTTCGAAGCCGAAGGCTGGAAGGATCAGCCCGCGCTCGTGGTCCCCACCTGGCACCTCGCCCGCCACAAGTCGCTGGATGACGCGACCGCGGCCCACACCGCCCACCTCGAGCGCGCTTTCTCCCTCCCGTCCTGGGACACGCGCGCCGACGTGCCCACGTGGCTGCGCGACGTGGCGCTGGTGGTGTCGCTGCACGGCGCGCATTACACCGGTTACGTGTTCAACGACTTCGCGCGCATGCTGGAGATCCTGCGTTGGGTGGCGACGCAAATCCCGGCGTCGCGGGTGCTCGTGTTCATCCCGGCCTGGGACGGGCGCTATTACTGGAACTATCCCCTGTACCAGGCCGATCCGCGCATGGGCGGCGAAGCGGGCTTGAAGAAGCTCGTCGCCGAGGGCAAGCAGCTGGGGTTCCGCTTCATGCCGATGTTCGGCATGAACGCCGCCACGCGGCGCCACCCCGAGTTCGCGCAGTTCGCGGACGCCACAACCGAACGGATCGACGGCGACCCCTTCAATCTCAACTGGGTGGACTGGGACAACGACCGCCACCAGGAGGGTTGGGGCGCCTACATGAACCTGGGCGTCGACTCCTGGCGCAATTGGCTCAGCGGGCGGATCGCCGACGCGATCGACCGCTACGGCGTGGACGCCTATTTCCTGGATATCTCAGGTGGCTGGATGAACAACACCAAGGCCGACATGCACGAGGGCACGCGGCGCCTGGTGGCCGAGTTACGCAGCCGGTATCCGCACGTCCTCTGTTGTGGAGAGTTCAGCTACGACGCGTTGTTCGAATTCATCCCGCTGTTTCACGTCTATTCGCCGCACTTCGCCAAGTACGGACGGGCGTTCGAGCACCTGTCGCATCCGGCGCCGGGCCGGGGCAGCTCGGGCGTCCACGAGTCGGGGTTCGGCCGCTGGAACGCCGAGACGTTTTCCGTGCATCCCGGCCCCATCCCGACGTTGTCCGTCGTGGACGACACCTTCACCAAGTACCGCGCCGAGATGACGGGTGTGATCGCGCGTGCGAAAGAATTGGCGGGGATCGCCCGCTAGGTCCCCCGCAGGGCGTTCACGATATTGAGCCGCGCGGCGCTCACCGCCGGCAGAAATCCGCCCACGAATCCCATCACGACGGCGAAGATCAGCGCGCTCACCACCACACCCACCGACAGCGCGAACCCGAAGCCCAGCTCCGAGAACGACGAAAAGTTCATGGTGGACACCTGCACCGCCGACAACCCCGACGCGAGCAGGATGCCCACGCCGCCGCCCACCAGCGCCAGCAGCAGCGACTCGACCAGGAACGCGGCCAGCACGCTGCGGCGCTGGAAGCCCAGGGCGCGCAACGTCCCCACTTCCACCACGCGGTTGGCGACTGCCGCGTACATCGTGATCATCGCGCCGATCATGGCGCCGATACTGAAGATGATCGTCACCACGAGCCCCAGAATCTTGATGAACGTCGCCATGGTCTGCGACTGCTCGCGATAGAAATCGCGCTCGCGCTTGGGCTCGATGTACTGGGTGCGCGGATCGGCGCCGAGGCGCGCCTTGAGCGCGTCGAATTGCCCGGGATCCTTGAGCCGGAACGTGATCGATGAATACACGGGCCGGTTGAACGCCTGCATCACCTGCTCGGCGTCGGCCCAGATCTCGGAGTCGAACCCCGAGCCGCCGGCGTCGAAGTAACCCACCACGGTCCAGTTGGCGCCGCCGAACGGCACGGCCGTGCCCAGCCCCACGCCCTGGAAGCGCTTGGCGATGTTCGAGCCCACCACGATGTCGTGGCTGCCGAAAGCGAACATCCTGCCTTGCGTGATGCGGATGTTGGGCCGCAGCTCGAGTCCCTTGGCCGACGTGCCGCGCACGGTCACGTTGCCCATCGAGTTCGAGCCGCGCTTGTTCAAATTGATGATCAGGTCGAGCTCGCGCGTCAGCAGGGGCCGGCCGTCGGCCGCCGGCGCCGCTTCGGGCGCCGTCTCGAGAATCTCGGCCGTGGGCCGGTCCACCTGGCTCGTCAGCTCCGACGTCGCCGACTTGCGCAGCACGATGGCGTTGTCGGCGCCGCCCGTATCGACCAGGGTGTTCTGCAGGCCGCGCGCGAGCATTAGGACGCCCGCGAACACGAACACGACCAGCGCCACGCCGCCCACGGTCAGCACCGTGGTCAGGCGGCGCGCCCAGAGGCTGCGCCAGATGTAAGAGAACGGGATCTTCACGGGTCGCGCTCCTCTAGCCGACGGTCCGCAGGCCGTTGACGATCGACAGCCGCACGGCGCGGATGGTCGGCGCCGTCGCGGCGATCACACCGCACAAACCTGCGGCGACGAGCGCCATGGTGATCGTCAGCGGCGACACCCCGATCACCGGGAACATCGTGGGCAGGGCCTTGGAGAAGCCCTTCACCACGGGGAACGTGAGCAGCACACCTACCACGCCACCCGCCAGGCCGATCAACAGGGATTCGCCGAGGATGAACGCGGTCAGGTGACGGCCGGTGAAGCCGATCGTCTTCAAGACGGCGTACTCGCGGGTGCGCTCGCGCACCGCCATCACGATCGTGTTCGCGAGCACCAGCAGGATGATGCCGATGATGACGAACGAGATCACCTGCAGCGACGTGATGATCGCCGAGGACATCGCCACGAATCCCTGCTGGAAAGCCCGCTCGCTCTCGGTCTTGGTGGGCGCCTGCGAGTTGGTGTACATGTCGTCCACCGCGCCCGCCACTTTCGGCATGTCGTCGGGGTTGCCCACCTGCAGCACGTACCAGCCCGCGCCGACGGTGCGGCCCGGCTCCCGCGCATTCACCTGCTCGTACAGGTAGTTCCACTGGAAGAACATCTGCGTTTCGTCGGTCGACGGCTCCTTGCCGTGATAGATGCCGCGCACCGTGAACTGCCACGAGCCCGGGAAAATGTCGCCGTTCATCGTGATCACGTCGCCGATCTTGAAGCCGTGCTGCGCCGCGAGCTTCGCGCCGATGATGCAACCCGAGCGGTCTTTCATGAAGGCATCGCGCTGATCGGGCGCCACTACGAACTCCGGGTAGATCTTGAACCACGTCTCCGGATCCACGGCAAAGCGCGGCCAGAAGTTCTTGAAGTCGTTGGGATCGGCGCCGTACACCCCGCCGAACCAGTTGGCCCAGGAAACCATGGTGACGCCCGGGACCTTCTCGATCTCGGCACGGTCGGCGGTGGGCAGCGGGAAGATGAACGACACCCGATGCCGCACGATCATGCGGTTGGCCGAGGAGCTCGCCACCCCGGCGTTCCACGCGCCCACGATGGTACGCAGCAGGCCGAACGCCATCACCGCCGTGGCGATCCCCAGAATCGTGAGAATCGTCCGCAGCTTGTGGCGGAAGGCGTTGCGGAAAATGATCGACAGGATTTTCACGGGCGCCTCCTACTGCAGCTCGCCCTTGTCGAGGTGGCGCACAACGTGCGCCCGCTCGGCGGCGTGCGGATCGTGGGTGACCATCACGATGGTCTTCTTGAATTCCTTGTTGAGGCGCTCGAGCAGCGTGAGAATCTCCTCGGCCGACTTGCGATCGAGGTCGCCCGTGGGTTCGTCGGCCACGAGGATCGTGGGATCGGTCGCAATCGCCCGCGCGATCGCCACGCGCTGCTCCTGGCCGCCCGAGAGCTGCCGCGGGTAGTGCTTGGTGCGATCGGCGAGGCCCACGAGCGCGAGCGCGGTCTCGACGTGCTCGCGACGCTGTTTCTTGGAGAGTGGCGCCAGCAACAGCGGCAGCTCGACGTTCTCGTAGGCCGTGAGCACGGGAATCAGGTTGTAGAACTGGAACACGAAGCCGATGTGCGTGGCGCGCCACTTGGCGAGCTGCGACTCGGACAACTGCGCCACGTCCGTGCCCGCGACGCTCACGCTGCCGGAATCGGGCCGGTCGATGCCGGCGATCAGGTTGAGCAGCGTGGTCTTGCCGGAGCCCGACGGCCCCATCAGTCCCACGAACTCACCTTCCGGTACGTCGAGCGTGATGTTGTTCAACACCGGCACCTTGTTGCTGTCGCGCCGGTAGCTCTTGGACACACCACGAATCTGAACGATCGGAGCAGTCACTGGCATTCCTCGCTATTGTACTTTGACTTTGACGCCGCGCTGCACGCGGTCGCTCACACTGTCGATCACCTGCGTTCCCACCGCCAACCCCTGCAGGATCGCCACCCCCGTTCCCACGCGCCGGCCCGTCACTACGGGGATTTCGACGGCACGTCCCGCCGTCACCGTGTACACCACGCTGTGGCCGCCGCGCAGCGCCACCGCCGTCTGCGGCACCGTGATCAGCGGCAGCGTATCGGCGTGCGCCACGGGCTCCGAGCGCGGCAGGAAGTGAACCTTGGCGCTCATCTCCGGCAAGACGCGACCGTCGTAACGCCGGAAGGCGACTTTGACCTGGATCGTCGCCTTGGCGCGGTCCGCCGTGGGCACGATCTTCGCCACCACGCCGGGATAGCGCACCTCGGGATAGGCGTCGAGCACGATCTCGCACGGCTGGCCCACCACGACCTGCTCGATGCTCGCTTCGGAGACGTCCACTTCGACCTGCAATGACGCCAGATCGGCGAGCGTCACCACCGCCGCCTTGGACAGCACGCTCCCCGCGAGCGGCGCCACCATCTCGCCTACGTCGGCGTTCTTGGTGAGCACGGTGCCGTCGAACGGCGCGCGGATCACCGTGTTCTCGAGCGCCACCTGCGCCGCGTCCACGCCCGCCTGCGCCATCGCGATCGTCGCCACCACGCGCGCGTGGCGCGCCTCGGCGGCGTCATAGGTCTCTTGGGTCGTGAGCCCGCTGTCGAGCAGCACCCGCTGGCGCCGCAGCGCCTGCGTGGCGTCGTTCAAGTCGGCGCGGCCCAGCTGCAAGTTGGCCTGGGCTTGGGCGAGCGCGGCTTTGACGTCCGAGTCTTCGATGCGGGCGATCACTTGTCCCTGGCGCACGCGGTCGCCTTCGACCACGCCGAGGTACACGAGGCGGCCCGTGCCCTTGGAAGCGACGGCCGCCTTGCGCTGCGCCACGACGTAGCCGCTCGCGATCACCACCGTGCTCGCCTGCGCCGGCGAGATCAAGACGGCCGGCGTGAGCCGGGCGGTGACACCGCCGCGCAGGTTGAGCGCCACGAGGACGACGGCGGCCGCGACCAGCACCAGAACCCCGCCACCCACGAACAGCCAGCGGGGCGGGCCGCCGGCCTTGGCGAGCCCGTCGCTGCGATCGATGCGCAGTGCCGTCAGGTCGGCGCTCTTGGTGTCGAAGCCTGCATCCATAGCGGGAATGTTAATACGCTCCTATTATCGCCGCCGTGGCGAAACAACCCGTGATCCGTATCCGGCGCGCCCGTGCGACCGCGGCCGATCTCGACCGCCTGACCCCCCTGTTCGTCGCCTACCGGCGGTTCTATAAGAAGCCGCCCCGCGGCGCCGCCGCGCGCCGCTACCTAGCCGAGCGCCTGCGGCGCGGTGAATCAGTGGTGTTTCTGGCGGAGCTTGGTCGCGTCAGCGTGGGATTCGTACAGCTCTATCCGGGATTCTCGTCCTTGTCGCTGGGCCGGGCGTGGGTGCTGAACGACTTGTACGTCGCCCCGGAAGCCCGCGGCCACGGGGCGGCGCGGCTCCTTATGGAGGCGGCCCACCGGCACGGCCGGCGCACCGGCGCGGTACGCATCGAGCTCGCGACCGCGAAGACCAACCGCGCGGCGCGAGCCCTGTACGACGACCTGGGTTACGAGCTGGACGACGAGTTCGACTTCCTCAGTCTGCGTCTGCGCTGAGCCCTTCGTCCTTCTTCTCTTCCGTCCCGCCCTTTTTCTTCAGGAACCACACGACGAACAGGATCGCGCTCACGATCAGTGCGATCTTGAGGATCGCGAAGACGAACCCCAGCGCGGTGCCCAGCAGGGGGAGCAATAAGAAGGAAGCGAGTTTCCAGATGGTGACGCCGAGGATGCCGACGGCGGCCACTTGCAGCACGGGCTTGAGCATACGGGGCTCCGAACAGGGGTCCCTGTAGTACGGGAGGGAGGTCCCTGGGTTTCCCCCGGGGCATGGCCCCGGGGTGAACCCACCCAAAGCTTGACCCAGCGTCCCCCAGTTCCTACTGTGTCCCGTTGCAAGTCGCACTCACACACACCGAGGTGATCGATATGGGCAAGATCAACTGGGGTCGAGTGCTGGGCGGTGGGCTGCTGGCGGGCGTGGTTCTCAATGTCTGGGACTTCCTCATCAACGGCATGTGGCTCAAGAACGACTGGAACGCCGCGATGCACGCCCTCGGCAAGGGCGACATGGCGGGGCCCCAGATAATGTGGTTCGTCGTGTGCGACTTCATCGTCGGCATCTGGCTGGTATGGTTGTACGCGGCGATCCGGCCGCGCTACGGCATGGGACCCAAGACCGCCGCGATGGGTGCGTTCGGATTCTGGGTCGTGACGGCGGGATTTCAGCTGGCGCAGGCCGGGATGGGGCTCTTCTCTATGAACCTGCTCGTGATGTCGACCATCGCGTCGCTGGTGGGGTTCGTGCTCGCCGCGCAGGCAGGCGCGTGGCAGTATAAAGAAGGGATGTAGCTAGAGCAGCCACGCAGTCGCTGTGAGCAGTGCAGCC
>DATLWA010000233.1:0-5321 GCA_035576905.1 Gemmatimonadales bacterium | reverse complement strand
AAGATCATAATGAACGTCCAGCTGCCGCCGAACTGCGCCACTTTGTCGGCGATGTGCTCGCCGAAGGTCATCGTGGCCTCGAACTCCTGGTGCACCAGCTTGCTCACGCGGCCACGCCGCGCGATCTGCGTCACCAGCGATTTCTCCATCTCCGAGATCTTGGTGTACTCGTCCTCGAGGTAGCCGAGGAATTTCTTGGCGCGGAACTGCTCGCGGCACGTCTTGCAGACGCCGCGCTTGCCCTCCCATTCCGGCCGTTCGCGCCGGATCATCTCGACCAGCGGCGGCTCGAGATTGTTGGGGTTCACCAGCGTGCGCGCGTCTACAATCGTGTTGCAGAGCGAGCAGGCGACCTTGGGCATGGGGGCGCGTCTCCCGGTCAGGGCAGGTGGGTGGCCACGTGAAGATTCTGCACGAGGAACGCCCAGCGATCGGCGGCTTCCTCGATGATCTTGCTGGTCGGTTTGCCGGCGCCGTGGCCGGCCTTGGTCTCGATGCGGATCAATACGGGCGCCGGCCCCGCCTGCGCCGCCTGCGAGGCGGCTGCGAACTTGAACGAATGGCCTGGCACCACGCGATCGTCGTGATCGGCGGTGGTGACGAGCGTCGCCGGATAGGCCGTGCCCGGCCGCAGGTTCTGGAGCGGCGAGTACTTGTAGAGGTAGGGGAACTGGGCCGCGCTGTCGGCGGAGCCGTATTCCGTGACCCACGCCCAGCCGATCGTGAACTTGTGGAAGCGCAGCATGTCCATCACGCCCACCGCCGGCAACGCCGCGCCGAACAGGTCCGGCCGCTGCGTCAGCGCCGCGCCCACCAGCAGGCCGCCGTTCGAGCCGCCGCCGATCGCCAGCTTGGGCGTGCTGGTGTAGCCCTGCGCGATCAAGTACTCGGCCGCGGCGATGAAGTCGTCGAACACGTTCTGTTTCTTGTCGTGCATGCCCGCTTCGTGCCACTCTTCGCCGTACTCGCCGCCGCCGCGCAGGTTGGGCACCGCGTACACGCCGCCCATCTCGAGCCACACCAGTACGCTGGGGCTGAACGCCGGCGTGAGACTGATGTCGAAGCCGCCGTAGCCGTACAGGTACGTCGGATTCTGGCCGTCCTTCGCCAGATCGCGCTTGTGCGTCACGAACATCGGGATGCGCGTCCCGTCCTTGCTCGTGTAGAACACCTGCTCGGTGACGTAGCGCGACGGGTCGAAATCGAGCTGCGGTGCCTTGAACACCGCAGTCTTTCCGGTCACGAAGTCGTGGCGGAAGATGGTCGTGGGATACAGAAACGACGTGAACGAGAAGAACAGCTCGTTGTCGTGCCGCGACTCGGCCGACAGATCGCCCACGGCGCCGAGGGCGGGCAGGGCGATCTCGCCCTGCGGCTTGCCGTCCAGCGCGAACAGCTTGATCACCGAGTGCGCGTCGTGCAGCAGCGTGAGCACGAACGTGTCGTGCACCAGGGCGACGTTCTCGATCACGTCGGCGCCTTGCGGGATCACCTCGCGCCAGCGGGCGCGCTCCGGATGGCGCGTGTCGATCGCCACGAGCCGCTTGCGCGGCGCCGCCAGATCAGTGAGGAAATAGAGCACCGGCCCATCGTTCGCCGCGAAGCCGTAGCCCGCGTCGAAGTCGTCGAGCAGCACCACGGGCTGGGCCGCGACGTCGGGGTGCTGCGCGTCCTTGAGGTCGATGTAGGCGACGCGATTACGGCGGTCGGTGCCGAGCCACAGCGTGAGCACCACGTAGCGCCCGTCCTCGGTGACGCTCGCCCCGATCCCCCAGTCGGGATGATCGGGCCGCTCGTACACCAGGCGGTCTTGCGCCTGATCGGTGCCGAGCTTGTGGTAGTAGAGCTTGTGGTCGTGATTCACCGAGAGCATCGGGTTGCCGCCCTCGGGTGTGGGATAGCGGCTGTAGAAGAACCCGGCGTTGTCGTGCGTCCAGGAAATGCCGGAGAACTTCACCCACTGCACGCGGTCGGGCAGGTCTTTGCCCGTCGCGACCTCGCGCACGTGGACCTCGTTCCAGTCCGACCCGCTCACCGCCGTCGCATACGCCAGATAGCGCCCGTCGTCCGACAGCTCGAGCGTCGAGAGCGCGACGGTGCCGTCGGCGCTCAGCGTGTTGGAATCGAGCAACACCGCGGGCGGAGCCGTCAGCGCGCTTTGCGTGTACAGCACGGCCTGATTCTGCAGCCCGTCGTTCTTGAAGAAGAAATAGCGGCCTTTCTTCTTGAAGGGCGCGCCGTAGCGGGCGTAGTTCCACAATGCGGTGAGGCGCTGGCGAATCGCCTCGCGTTGGGGAATCGCCGCGAGGTACGCGAACGACACCTGGTTCTCAGCCTCGACCCAGGCGCGCGTGTCGGCGGCATCCACGTCCTCGAGCCAGCGATAGGGATCGGGAACCTTGGTGCCGAAGTGATCGTCCACCACGTCGCCGCGCTTGGTCGGCGGATAGGTGAGCGTTTGGGCGGCGGCGGAGCGCGCCGCGGCAAGCGAAGCGAGCAGCAGCATGGCGAAACGAACGTGGGTCCTAGTCATTGGAATGCACTACGATACGCCCAATTGACGTAAGTCACAAGGGCGCTTAACTTTACCTTATGCATTGGACTGTGGCATCGCTCACGACGGTTCCGCGCCTCACCGCGCGGGCGCCGAGCATGCCTGCCAATCGGGTGGTGGTGCTCCCCCCAAGCTCTTCCGACGGTTCGAGCTCCTGCTTTACCAATCTCAGGATCCCGCACGGCTGTTTCCCCGACGGGATCGAGGGTTCTTGCTTTGAAGCGCGAGATTCTGATCTCCGGCACCACGCGGGAGACCCGCGTGGCCATTCTCGAGGACGACCGCCTTGTTGAACTCCTGGTCGATCGTCCCGACGCCCGCCGCATGGTGGGGGACATTTACCTCGGCAAGGTCGAGGCCGTCCTCCCCGGCATCCAGGCTGCCTTCCTCAACATCGGCACTGAAAAGAGCGCCTTTCTCCACGCCTCCGACCTGATCGAGGCGGACGAGGACGAGGAGCCGGGCGAAGCCGACGACGACGAGGGTGACGAGCCCGCCAACGGCAACGGTGGCGGCGACAACGGTCACGGCGCCCGCGGCCACGGCGGTGGGGGCGGCGGCGGCGGTGGACGTTTCCGGCGCAAGCTGCCCAACATCGGCGACGAGCTGAAGCGCGGCGAAGCGCGCGTCGTCCAGGTCATCAAAGAGCCGATCAGCACGAAGGGCCCCCGCGTCACCGCGCAGGTCTCACTCGCCGGCCGCTTCCTGGTCTACATGCCGTTCGCATCCAAGGTGGGCGTGTCGCGCAAGATCGCCGACCGCGATCAGCGCGCCAAGCTGCGCGAGATGGTGGCGCGGCTCGTCCCCAAGGACGAAGGCGGCTGGATCATCCGCACGGTCGCCGACGATCTCACCGAAGAGACGTGCAAGCGCGAGATCGACCACCTCTTCGGCCTCTGGAAGAAGGTCCAGCGCAAGGCCAAGTCGGTGCGGGCCCCGGCGCTGCTGCAACGCGAGACCAGCCTCACGCGCAGCATCGTCCGCGACCTGTTCAGCGACAAAGTCGACTCGTTGCTGGTGGACTCGAAAACGCTGCACCACGAGATCGAGCAATACCTCAAGCAGATCGACCCCGACCTGCTGCAGCGCGTCAAGCTCTACCAGGGCGAGACATCGCTGTTCGACGAGTACGACATCGAAGCCGAAATCCGCAATCTGTTCAAGCCGCGCGTGGACCTGCCGACCGGCGGCTACCTCATCATTCAGCCGACGGAAGCGCTGGTATCGATCGACGTCAACACCGGGCGCTACACGGGCAAGAAGGATCCCGAAAGCACCATTCTCAAGACCAACGTCGAAGCGGCGCGCGAAGTGGCGCGGCAGCTGCGGCTGCGCGACATCGGCGGCATCATCGTGGTGGACTTCATCGACATGGAGACGCGCGGCAACCGCGACAAAGTCCTGCACGAGCTGCGCACCCACCTCGGCCGCGACCGGGCCCGCACCAAAGCCTTTGCAGTGTCCGAGCTGGGCCTGATCGAGATGACGCGGCAGCGCGTGCGGCCGTCGCTGTGGCAGTCGATGACCACGGAATGTCCGACGTGCTCCGGGTCGGGACGCGTTTTCCGACCCGAAGTGGTGGTCCGCCGCATGGAGCGGTCGTTGCGCCGCGCCGGGGCCGATCACAAGGAGCGCAAACTGGCCGTGCGGCTGCATCCCGAGGTCGCGCTGTACCTCGTGGAGCAGGAGCCTAACTTCTTGCGCCAGTTGGAGAAGGCGACGGGCCTCGAGCTCGAAGTGCGCGACGACCCGATGATGCGCCTGGACGAGTTCCGCATGATGGCCAAGCCCGCGGGACGGGACGTGACCGAGCTGTACGCGGTGGCTTGACCGAAACCCAAGGTACCATTAGAGTTCCGCTCCCATGACCTACGCCATTTTCTCCACCGGTGGCCAGCAATTCAAGGCCGAGCCGGGTCTGATCGTCCGGGTCCCGCTGCTCGAAGCCGAGCCGGGTGCCAAGGTCACGTTCGACCAGGTGCTGCTCACGAGCGACGGCAAGGACGTGACGACCGGCAAGCCGACGGTGAAGGGCGCCAAGGTGACGGCCGAGGTCGTGCGCCACGGCAAGGACAAGAAAGTGCGCATTTTCCGGTTCGCGCGCCGCACCGGTTATCGCCGTCATGCCGGTCATCGCCAGCAGTTCACCGAAGTCAAGATCGCCGACGTGAAGGTCGGCTGAGGACAGCATGGCTCATAAGAAGGGCGTCGGCTCCTCGCGCAACGGGCGCGACTCCAATCCCAAGTATCTGGGCGTGAAGCGCTACGGCGGGGAATTCGTGACGTCCGGCAGCATCATCGTGATCCAGCGCGGCACCAAGTTTCACCCCGGCACCAACGTGCGCCGCGCCTCGAACGACTCGCTGTTCGCAGTGATCGACGGCGTGGTGAAGTTCGAGCACAAGGACAAGCGACGGCTGAAGGTCAGCGTCTACCCCAAGAACTAGACGGTAGGGGACGGTAGGAGACGGTAAAGGGCGGTAGGGGTAAGCACCCCAACCGCCCTTCGTGTTTCTCACCTACCGTCAGAAACTCGGTGGAAGCTTCTTGTATCGCTGCAACAACTCCGTCTGCCGGCTCGTCAGCGGAATCTCCTTGCCCCGAATGAACACGTGCTCCACGCCGGTGGCGATCTCGAATGGGTCGCCCGACCACACCACCACGTTCGCCACCTTGCCCGCATCGAGGGAGCCGTAGCGGTCGGCCACGCCGAACGTCTCGGCGGGCGTCAGCGTCACGGCCCGCAGCGCCTGATCCCACGTCATGC
>DATLWA010000232.1:0-3069 GCA_035576905.1 Gemmatimonadales bacterium | reverse complement strand
GCGATCGCGATGTCGCACGTGGACGTGCCGATGATCTTGACGAGCGTCCCGGTCTCGACGCCCGCGCCGACGGCGCCGTAGTGCGCGTCGAACCCGCCCATCGCGATGGGGATGCCCGCCGTGAGTCCCAGCCGCTTGGCCCACGCGGGCGACAGTTGGCCCGCGGGACGATCGGGCGCGTACGCCTCGTCGTAGAGCCGCCCGCGCAGGTCGGCCAGCTTGGGATCGAGCCGCGCGAGGAATGTCGCGTCGGGCAGGCCGCCCCACGCGCGCGCGTACATCGCCTTGTGGCCCGCGGCGCAAATCGAGCGTCGGATGTCGCGCGGCGATTCGACTCCGGCGAGTGCCGCGGGCACGAAGTCGGCCAGCTCGATCCAGCTCGTTGCGGCGGCGAACACGTCGGGCGCCACCTTGAGGCAGTGCCAGATCTTGGCCCAGAACCACTCGGCCGAGTAGGTGCCGCCTATCGGCGCGAGGTATTGCGGCGCGTGACGGCGCGCCGTCTCGGTGATCGCGGCGGCCTCGCCGGCGCCGGTGTGGTCCTTCCAGAGCCAGGCCTGCGCCGCGGGGTGGTCGCGCCACCGCTTGTCGAGCGCCAAAGGGACGCAGTTCGCGTCCACCGGCAGCGGTGTCGAGCCGGTGGTGTCGCTGCCGATGCCGACCACGTCGTTGCGTGAGAAGCCGTGCTGTGACTCGGCTTGCGCGAGGGCGTCGCCCGCGGCGCGCTCCAGGCCGGTGAGGTAGTCGCCCGGGTGCTGGCGCGCGAGGTGGGGGTCGCGCGCGTCGAGGATCACGCCGCGGTCGCCGCTCGCAAAGCCCGCGACGGCGGTGCCGAGCGCCTGCCCGTCGGCGCAGTCCACGACCACCGCGCGGACGGAGTTGGTGCCGAAGTCGAGGCCGAGGGTGTAAGCGCCCGCCACGCTACCCGACCAGGATCGGACTGACCACGTCGAGCACGTCGGGCCCCGTGCCCTTGGCGCGCGCGCGGTCCAGGTCCGCCTGCTTCGCGTACACGCGCACCGCTTTGAGCGCGAGGTTGGCGAAGTTCAGCATGCTGCGCTCCATGGCACGCGTGGCGTCGTCGCGGTAGGTGAACTGGTCCTGGCTGTAGTAGCCGCGATACTCGCGCACGAACGTGGTATAGAGGTACTCGACCGATTCCGGGATCGACACCGTCCCGAACATCAGATCCTGGTCGTTGCGGCCCTGGCGCGCGTCGTTGATGTCGAACTTGTGGATCGGGACACCGGCGTACGCGGCGAGGTCGCAGGCGGTGGACGCCGTGGTGGCTTCCATCTTCTGGTGGCCGTAGTCGACCGTGAGGCCGCAGTTGTTGCCGCCCGAGCGCTTGTTGACCTGTTGCGCGACGAGAATCGCCGACGCGGCCGTCGGGACGATCATGTACAGCTCACGCGGCTCGTAGGGCTTCGGCTCGATCGCGAGCTTCACGCCGGCCTGCACGCACGCCTTGTTCGCAGCCACCAGCGCCTCGGTGAACCACTCGAGCGACTGCTGGTAGTCGATCTGGAAGTGGTAGTCCGCGCCGTCCGAGCCCGGCCACACGGAGAGCACCGGGATTTTCAGGACTTTGCAGATCTCCACCGCCTTGAGGATTTCCTCGAGCGCCGCGCGGCGCAGCGCGGCATCAGGATTGCACGGTCCGCCCAGCCGGAATCGCGGGTTGGTCCAGGTATTGATATTGCACGCGGCCACCGTCATGCGCAGTTCGGCGAGATAACCGTCGCGCGCGCGCGACACTGCGGCCAGATCGAGGTCGCCGTTGAGCGACTTCTCGAACACGTGCTGGTGGATTTCGATGGCGTCGACGCCGGCGGCCTTGGTGCGGCGACACTGCGACTCGAAGTCGCCTTTGAACGCGGGGTCGTCGGAGTGGTAGCCCGGCGGCGCGAAGCGATCGCAGAAATCGCCCGCCGACCAGTGGCCGACGCTCATCTTGATGTCCATCTTCTTGAGGAACTCGATGGCCTCGGCGCGGCCGAGGTAGGTCGTACGGGTTTGCGCGTAGGCGAGTTGCTCGGCGGTGAAGCGCGGCATGACGGTCTCCTTGCGATCGTCGCGATAACCGGACGCGGAGACTACGTTCCGCTCCGCCATTCCGTCAAGAAGGGAGGGGAGCCAGGGTGGGCGCACTCGACTGGGTGATCATCGCGGCGTACTTCGCGGGGTTGCTGGGGATCGCGTGGTGGGTGGCGCGGCGCAACAAGGACACCGCGTCCGATTACTTCCTCGCCGGCCGCAATCTCGGCTGGTTCCTGGTCGGCGCCACCATCTTCGCGTCGAACATCGGCTCCGAACACGTCGTGGGACTCGCGGGCGCGGGCGCGACGAGCGGTGTGGCGCTGGCGCACTACGAGCTCCACGCCTGGGCGATCCTCGTCCTCGGTTGGGTGTTCGTACCGTTCTACGCGCGCGCCCTGGTCTACACGATGCCCGAGTTCCTGGGCCGGCGCTTCTCCCCCACCGCGCGCTGGGTGCTGTCGGTCATCACGCTGCTCGCGCACGTGCTCACCAAGTTCGCCGTGGCGATCTTCGCGGGTGGCGTCGTGTTCGCGACGCTGCTGCCGGACGTCTCGCTGACTTTGGGCGGCACGACGTTCAACAGCTTCTGGATCGGCTCGGTGGTCGTGGTGCTGCTCACCGGCCTCTACACGATGCTCGGCGGCATGCGCGCCGTCGCCTACACCGACGCGATGCAGACCGTGATTCTCCTCATCGGCTCGGGCCTGCTCACGATCTTCGGCCTGTCGAAGCTCGGCGGCTGGCACGCGCTGCGCGCCGCCTTGCCGTCCGACATGTTCAATCTCTGGAAGCCGCTCGTGCCCGCAGGCATGGAGGGCACCTGGGCGCCGGTGAAGGAAACGGGCCGGATCGCCTGGTATTTCAACGGCAATTATCCCTGGCTCGGCATGCTGTTCTGCGCCCCGATCATCGGCTTGTGGTACTGGTGTACCGACCAGTACATCGTGCAGCGCGCACTCGCGGCGCCCGACGAGGGCACCGCCCGGCGCGGTAGCATCTTCGCGGCGTACTTGAAGCTCTTCCCGGTGT
>DATLWA010000231.1:0-6682 GCA_035576905.1 Gemmatimonadales bacterium | reverse complement strand
GATCTCCCCGAGGGGCAGGTCGAGCGCTTTGCCGATCTCGCGCACCGCCGAACGCAGCCGGTAGGTGGGGAAGGAACAGACGAGGCCGACGTGCTCGTCGCCGTAGCGCTTGTAGACGCGGCGAATCAGCTCCTCGCGGATCTCGCGCGGGAAATCGAGGTCGATGTCGGGCACCGACGCGAGCGACTCGTTGAGGAAGCGGCCGAGGAACAGGTGGTTGGCGATCGGATCGATGTGCGACAGCCCCAGCAGGTAGCACACGATGGACGACACCGACGACCCGCGCCCGCGGCCGGGCAGGAGATTGCCTTGCGCACGCCGCGAGCCGCGCCGCACGTCCGCCGCCACCTCGCGCGCCAGGTCGAACAGGTCGTGGTAGACGAGAAAAAAGCCCGACAGGCCGTGGTGCTCGACCAGCCGCAGCTCTTCGGCGAGCCGTGACTCGGCGTCGGGCCGGTGCACGCTATCCGTGGGGTAGCGCTCGTCCATCCGAGCCCGGCACAACTCCGCCAGGGCGCGCGGCGCGGGCGCGCGGTCGGCCCCTTTGAAGTCGGGGAATCCGTAGCCCAGGTCGCGCGTGAGATCGAAGGCCTTGCAGCGCTCGGCGAGGGCCTGCGCAGTGGTGACAGCATCCGGACAGTCAGCGAACAGCGCGGCGGTTTCCGCAGGCGGGCGCAGGTGAAATTCACTGTTGGGACGGCGCACGGCGTGCGAAGCATCGAGCGTGGTGCGGTGGCGGATTGCGACCAGCACATCCTGCAGGCGGTGCCGCTCGCGGCGGTGGTAATGCACGTCGCCCGTCGCCACGACGCCCAGCCCCGCGCCGGCAGCGAGCTCGGCGAGGGCGCGCGTGCGGGCGAGGTCGCCGCGCACCTGATTGCGCTGCAGCTCCACGTAAAACCGCTCGGCCCCGAACACCGCGCGGCAGCGCTCGGCGAGTCGCCGCGCGGCGAGCGGCCCCTCGTGGGCGAGTACCCGCGGCAGCAGGCCGTCGCGGCATCCCGAGAGGATCAGCAGTCCTTCCTGCCGCGCCTCGAGCTCTGCGAATTCGAGCCGCGGGTCGCGCCGGTCCGCGCGGCCGAGGTGCGTGCGCGTGAGCAGGCGGCAGAGGTTGGCGTAGCCTTGGGGCGTCTCCGCGAGCAGCGTGACGTGCGCGCCGTCGGTGAGCGTCACCTCGGCGCCGGTGATCGCCTGCACGCCGTGCTGCTTCGCGGCCTGGGCGAACGCCATCGCGCCGTAGAGCCCGTTGTGATCGGTGAGCGCCACCGCGCGGTAGCCGAGCTCGGCCGCGGTGAGGACGAGCTGCTCCGGCAGCGAGGCGCCATCGAGGAACGAGAACGCGGAGTGGCAGTGCAATTCTACGGCGTCTGCATCCACCACTCCCCCGTTCCCAGATCGCAGTACAGCACCACGTGCCGGCCGCCGTCGAGCACCGCTTCGACGTAGCGGCGCGCGATCGGCACGCGCCACCACTCATCGTCGAGCCGCCAGGTTTCCAATACCGATTCAACCGCGCACGGAATACCGCGCACCGTCGTCACCGCGACAGGTCGCTCCAGTGCATCGAGCTCCACCGTCACCGGTGCCGGGACGTTTACGGCTCGAAGTCGATCAGCGCGTAGCGGCGTTCGGGCAGGCGGGACCACGGATCGACCTCGACCACACGGGAGAGCATGGGACGATTGAGACGCAGCGCGATCTCGCGCGCCGCGGAGCGCAGGGCGCGCAGCCGGCCGGCGCGCGCGGCAGCCGATGCGTCACGCGCGAACAGCTGCAGCTCGGCGGTGCCGGGAGAGAAGGCGAGGAATTCGACCGTGAGCCGTACCACGGCGCCCGCGGGCGGCGCCTGCTCGAGCCGCAGCGCGAACGGCCGGACGATGCGGTCGCGATCGGCAGATGGATCCTTGAAATTCGCCAGCGCCACCCACGAGCCGCCGCGTTCTATTCCAGCGACGAGGCGCGCCACCTGCACGCGCCAGCCGATGCGCCGCGGATGCCGCAGCGCTCGCTCCACCAGCTGCGCCGCGGCGCGCGTCAGGCGATCGTGCTCGGCCACCGGCGCAAAGAACGCGACCGTCGCCGTCACCGGCTCGGGAACAGGACGGCCGACCACGGGCTCGACCGCCCGTCCGGTCGCGAGCCGCCACGCGCGCGTGCCGGCGCGGCCGAACTGCGCCGTCACCGCCGCTTCAGGCAACGCGGCGAGCTGGCCGAGCGTGCGCAGGCCGAGCAGTCGCAGCCGGCGGTGCAGCTCGGGCTCGAGCGGCAGCAGGGCGACGGGCTGGTCGGCGAGGAAGGCGACTTCGCGCCCGGGCGGGACGACGACCGCCTGACCAGGCAGCGCTCGGGTGGCGGCGACAAAGGAGACGAATTTCCCTTTTCCCCAACCCAACCGGACGTCGCGCACCGCGAGCGACAGGATTTCGATCTGCCGCTCCGGCCCGCCATACAGCCCCTCCAGACCGTCCATCCCCACGAACGCCCGACCCAACTCCACCGGCTCGATCACGGGGCTCACCTCACCCAGCGCCGCGAGCAGCCGCGAGAACCGCTCGTCGTAATGCACGGGATCGGCTTCGCACAGCCGCAGCGCGGGGCAGGCACCGATCGCCTGGCTCACCGTCATCCCCGCATTCACCCCCGCCCGCCGAGCAAGGGGCGATACCTGCCACACCCGGCGGCTGTCGTCGGGGGAGAGCAAAGCTACGGGTTGCCCGGAAAGCCCCGGCTGGCGCTCGATTTCACACTTGAGGGGGAACAGCGGGACCCAAACGCAGGCCGCCGTGAGGCTGGTGGGGTGCTTGACAGCCGCCATAAGGGCCCCGAATATATCCCGAAGATCGAAAAGGCCGCAAGTATGTTATGACTTCGCACCTCATGACCGAGCAGCCATCGCTGTTTGGCGAGCCCACGCTTCCCACGGAGCCCTCCTCTGAGCTCGTGGCATTGGCGCACGCGCTGCCCGCGGGCGTCCGTTTCGGCACATCGACCTGGACCTACGACGGCTGGAAGGGCGACGTCTACCACCGCACCTACCGCGGCCCGCAGCCCGCCAAGCGGCTGGAGGAGTACGCGCGCTATCCGCTGTTCGGCGCCGTGGGGATCGACAGCGCGTTCTACGAGCCGCCGTCGGAAGAAGTCCTGGCGTCATACGCCCGCGCGCTGCCGCCCGGCTTTCCCTGTGTGAGCAAGGTGTGGGACCGCATCACAGTGAAGCGGTTCAGCCGCGACCCACGCTGGGGCAAGGATGCCGGCCGGTCCAATCCCGACTTTCTCAACGCCGATCTCTTCAAGGAAGCGGTGCTCGAGCCGTACGCGCGCGCGTTTCGCGACCACGCCGGCTGTTTCGTATTCGAGTTCCAGACGATGCACGGCCGCGACCTGCCGGGCCCGCATCGCTGGGCGGAAGAGCTGGACGCGTTTCTGGCGCAGCTGCCGCGCGACTTCCGCTACGGGGTTGAGCTGCGCAATGCCGAGCTGTTGCATCCGCTGCACGGTGAGGCGCTCAAGCGCAACGGCGTGGCGCACGTGTTCAACTCGTGGACGGCGATGCCGACGATCGGGCAGCAGCTGCAGTTGTCGTGGACGTTCCCGGCCCCGTTCACGGTGGCCCGGGCGCTGCTGGTGCCGGGGCGCAAGTATGCGCAGGCGGTGAAGACGTTTCAGCCGTACGATCGCATCAAGGAGCCCGATCCCGAGATTCGCGAGGACCTGGTCAAGCTGATCGTCGAGGCGACGCGCCGGCATCTCGAAGCGCTGGTGCTGGTGAACAACCGGCTGGAGGGGAATGCGCCGGGGACCATCAAGGCCATCGCCGAGATGTGGCGGACGGGCCGGAGCGAGGGTATAGACTAAGGATTCTCGTGGAGATGCGATGCACCGTCGTTTGCTGGTGTCGCTATCAGTGTTGGCGCTGCTGGTGTTGGGCTGCAGCGATACAGATACGCACGTCCTGCCGGCTGCGGTCAACTGGATGGAGTGGCCGGCGGAAGTGCGCGCCGGCGCGGCGTTCAATGTTCGGCTCGTAGGCTTCGCTCCATTTTGCGGACCGAGCGACGGGTTCAGCGGGGCGCCGCAGGTGAGCGATTCGGCCGTCACGTTCCAGCCGTATTTCATCGTGCCGGACCACCCCAGCGCTTGTCCGCTCACCGTGCGCCAAGCTACGAGTCCAATCCTCGCGCCCAGTTTCGACACCACGCAGGCAGTGCCAGGCCTCCCGGCGCCGAGCGCGCGCAGCTACGACATCCGCGCGAGCCTTGCCGTCGCTACTCCGGGGGGGAGCGCCTTCGTCATCAGAACGTTTGGGACGGTGATCGTACGCGCCGACTCGGCCGACACATCGCGCACCGCCGCGGCGGGACAGGCCTACACCTCGCGCGATACGCTGTCGTGCCTGCGGATCCTCACCCCCGGGCTGTTCTTCCCGGGCTACGTGGTAGAGAACCCGCCCGACACCACGACGTATTGGTCCGCTTTCGTGCTGGGCTACGTCTACACGCCCGCGGCGCCCGTGTGCGGTGAAAAGCGTGTCTTCCACCTGGTGGCACGGCAATGATTGCAGTGCGCCACCGCGCACGAGCTGGCTAGACGCCGATGTCGAGCTGCGCCGCGGGCCGGCGTGCTTTGTAGCGATCCACCATCCCGTCGTTCACCGGCAAGCCACACTTCCGCTGCAGTCGTTGAATCCGCCGCTTGAGCGCGCGGGCGTACGCCGCGGGCGCCGACGACTGGCGCGCGTAGGCCCGGCCGTAACGCTCGCGGAGATGCGGGAAATGCTCCGCCAAGAGCGGCAGGAAGCGATCGCGTACGCCGGCGTAGAGCCGCAACGCCCCCGCGTGGACGAAATGCGCGCCCGCGGCGCGCGCCGCACGCAACAAGGCTTCGAGGTGTGGCACGTCGTCGGTGATGCCGGGCAGCACCGGCGCCACGATCAAGCCGGCGCGCAAGCCGGCGTCGGTCAGTCGCTTGAGCGCCCGCAGCCGGGCTCCGGGGACCGGTGAGCGCGCTTCGAGCACGCGAATCAATTTCGCGTCGAGGGTGATCAGCGAGACGTATATCTCGAGATCATTGTGCCGCGCGACGCGGCGCAAGACGTCGACGTCGCGGGCGACGAGCGGACTCTTCGTAATGATCCCGAACGACAGCCCATCGCAACGCGCCAACCGCTCCAACACGCCGCGCGTAATCTTGAAGCGCCGCTCGGCCGGCTGATACGGATCGGTCGCGGTGCCGATCACGATCGTCTCACCCGGTTTCACGCGCCGCAGGTCGCGGTCCAGCGCTGCGAGCGTGTGTTCCTTCACGAAGACCCGCCGCTCGAATGCCTCCCAGCCGTGCGCGCCGCGGAAGTCCGCGAATTCGGCGTCGGTCAGCTTGCCCGCGTCGTGCGCGCGCTCGACGGCGTAGCGATGGGTGTAGCGGGCGTAGCAGTAACTGCACCCGAACTCGCAGCCGACGTACGGATTGAGCGACCAAAAATCCATCCCCGTTTGCTGCGGTGCGTTGAGGATGGAGCGGTTTGCGAGCGCCACGAACTTGGTGCCGCGCAGCCGCTCGTCGAGAACGGGAAGGGCCGACGGGCGCGGCGGCGGATCGGGCGGCAGCCAGTCGAGCTGCGCTCCCTTCACCCGCACCGCGACCAGCCGCAGCGCAGGCACACCACGCAACCAGATTGCCGCGCGATCTTCGCGCCGCAGTCGGGGCAGGTCGGGGTTTTGGGCGGCGTGCGGCGGGTGGGCTTGTCGCGGGTCGGCTGGGGCTGCATGGGATCTCCTGGGTACGGGCACGTGTGGTGACCATACCGAAGATATCCCGAAGCTAAACCGAGGCAAGCGCTATCGGCCGCGGGCCGGAGCGATTAGTCTAAGCCGATGGCAAATAAGCGGATAGCATTCCAAGGCGAGCCGGGCGCATACTCCGAAGAAGCGCTGCTGCTGCTCGAACCGGACGCCCAATCGCAGCCGTGCCGCGAGTTCCGCGACGTCGCCCAGGCGGTGGCGGATGGGCGCGCCGACCTCGGCCTGCTGCCGATCGAGAACTCGCTGGTCGGCTCCGTCGCCACGAACTTCGATCTCATCGCCGAGTCGGATCTCGCGATTGTGGGCGAGGTGGTCACGTCGGTGCATCACTGTCTGCTGAGTCTGGCAGGCGCGACGCGCGGGTCGCTGCGGCGCGTGTTGTCGCATCCGGTGGCGCTGGCGCAGTGCGCCCGCTTCCTGCGAGAGCTGGGGGCCGTGGAGGTGGTGGCGTTCTACGACACGGCGGGTGCGGCGGCCGAGGTGGCGCGGCAGGGCGATCCGTCGCTCGCGGCGATCGCCGGTACGCTCGCGGCCCGGCGCTACGGGCTGACGATCATGGCGGAGCGGATCGAGGACGAGCCGCACAATCAGACGCGTTTTCTCTTGGTCGCGCCGCAGCCCGCGTCACCGCCGCCGGGCGTGCCGGCGAAGACGACGTTGCTGCTCAAGCTGCCGCATCGCCCGGGCACATTGGCGCGCGCGCTCGCGCCGCTCGCCGCGGCCGGGCTCAACCTGACCAACATCGAGAGCCGTCCCGACCGTACGGCACCGTGGGAGTATCTCTTCTATTTGGACATCGAAGGGCGCGCCGCGGATCCCGCGCTGGCGGGCGCGATCCGGCAGCTCGAGGCGCAAGGAGCGGTAGTGATCGTGCTGGGCGACTA
>DATLWA010000230.1:0-4084 GCA_035576905.1 Gemmatimonadales bacterium | reverse complement strand
GCGCCGCCCGCGCCGCCACCGCTCGCTGCGACACCGGCTCCCGTCGCTGCCGATCCACCGGTCGCCGCGGCCACCTTCCCGCCCGTCGCGCTGCCGCCACCCGCGCCCCCGCGGCCCGAGCCGCCGCCGCCCGCACCCGCCGTCGCTGCGCCGCCCGCGCCGCCCGCCGCGCCTGTTGCGCCCGCCGCGCTCCCGGCGCCCGTTGCGCCGCTCGCGCCCGCGGCGCCGTCGCCCAGCATGGCGGCATTCCGCGGCTTGCCGCCGGACGTTGAAGCGAAGCGCATCGTCGCCGCGCTGGGCCCGGCCGAACCGCTGGAGACGCGCCGCACCGGCGCAAACCGGTTGCTCGAGCTCGTGCCGCAACTGCTCGCGCTGCGGGACCTCGGCACAGTGGCGGAGATCATTGCGGGCCTGGATCGGGCGTTGGGGAAGACCGAAGACAACGACCTTGCCGAGCGTATTGGTGCGGCGGCGGGCGCGCTCGCCGACCAGGCGGTGGTCGAGCGGATGGTGGCGCGTCTGGGAGAGCCCCGCGTGCCGCCCAATGAACGCTCCGTGCTCGTGGGCGCGGTCGGCGCGTTGGCGGCGCTCTCAACGGGGTTGGTGCTGGAGCGTTACCTCAACACGCCAGCCGAAATGCGCGAACCATATCGCGCCGCGATCCGGGCGGCTGGTGAACGCGCGGTCGAGCCGCTGGAGTCGCGGCTGCAGGTGGGCCGCGAGGACGTGGTGGCGGCGGCGGCGGAGTTTCTGGGCCTCACCGGAGCGCCGCAGGTGGTGGCGTTGCTGGTCCCCCTGTTGCGCCACCGCGCCGAGCAGGTGCGCGAGGCGGCGCTGCACGGCCTGGCCGAGATCGGGGGTCGTGAAATCGCGCGGCCGGCCATCCCGTCGCTCAAGGATGAGAGCGTGGTGGTGCGGATCGCCGCGGCGCGGGCGGTGGGCGTCGGGGGCGACGCCTCTGCCGGGACGGTGCTGCTGCGCCGGTTGGACCACGAAACAGATGAAGGGGTACTGGCAGAGTTGTTACGGGCGGTAGGGCGGTTGGGGCCGCCGGAAGCGCTGGCGGTGCTCGCCAAACACGCCGAGCCCGGCAGCATGATGAAACGCCGCTCGGTGCTGGTGCGGGTCGCGGCCATCGAAGGACTCAGCCACATCAGAAAACCGGAGGCGCGCGCCTTGGTCGAGCTCTACGGGCAGGACAAGGACACGACGGTGCGGCGGGCGGCGGAGGCGGCGCTCAGATGACCACGCGCGCGGCCAAGCCGCAAACCGATTCGGCGCTGGCGCAGGGGATCACTCGCGAAGTCGCCAAGCGCGTGGTGGGGCAGGAGGTGATGGTCGAGCGCCTGTTGATCGGCCTGCTCACCGGCGGCCACATCCTGCTCGAAGGCGTGCCGGGGCTCGCCAAGACGCTGGCGGTGCGCACCGTATCCGAGTGCCTGCGCATCGCGTTCTCGCGCATCCAGTTCACCCCCGACCTGCTGCCCGCCGACGTGATCGGCACGATGGTCTTCGACCAGCGCTCGCAGGAGTTCTATCCCAAGAAGGGCCCGCTGTTCGCCAACCTGGTGCTCGCGGACGAGATCAATCGCGCGCCCGCCAAAGTACAGTCGGCGCTGCTCGAGGCGATGCAGGAAAAGCAGGTGACGATCGGCGGCGAGACGTTCTTCCTCGGTGAGCCGTTCCTGGTGCTGGCGACGCAGAACCCCATCGAGCACGAAGGCACCTACCCGCTGCCCGAAGCGCAGCTCGACCGCTTCATGCTGAAAGTGCGGGTCGGCTACCCGACGCGCGAAGCCGAGAAAGAGATCGTGGCGCGCATGGCGACGGGACGGCCGATCGAAGTGCAGAAAGTGGCCGAGGCGGACGACTTGATGGCGGCGCGCAGCGCGGTGGCCGAGTTGTTCATGGATCAAAAAGTGGTCGACTACATCGTGGACGTGGTCCGCGCCACGCGCGAGCCGCAGGGCGCGGGCGTGGCGGAGCTGAAGCCGCTGATCGCGTTCGGGGCCAGCCCGCGCGCGTCCATTTACCTCGCGCAGGCGGCGCGCGCGCACGCGTATCTGCGCGGCCGCGCGTACGTGGTGCCGGAGGACGTCAAAGCGATGGCGCTGGACGTGCTGCGCCACCGCGTGCTGCTCACGTTCGAAGCGGAAGCCGAGGACATGGACTCGGATCGGGTCATCGCCAAGATCCTGGAGGCCGTGGACGTGCCGTGAGGTATGAAGGCAAGGACCGCCGGCGCGCCGAGACGTCGCCGCTGCAGGCCCGCCGGCGGGCGGTTACCTCCGAAGTGTTACGGCAGGTCAAAGGGATCGAGCTGCGCACTCGCGCCCTGGTCAACTCCCTGTTCACGGGCGAATACCGGTCGGTCTTCCGCGGGCAGGGCATCGAGTTCGCAGAGGTGCGCGCCTACCAGCAAGGCGACGACTTCCGTGCCATCGACTGGAACGTCTCCGCCCGCATGGGCAGTCCCTTCGTCAAGACATTCCACGAGGAGCGCGAAATCACGCTGCTCCTGGTGGTGGACCAGTCGGGCTCGTGTCAGTTCGGGCGGCCTTACAGCAAGGCGGGGCTCGCCGTCGAGGTGGCGGCGGTGCTGGCGCTGGCGGCGGCGCGTCACAGCGACCGCGTCGGCGCGCTGATGTTCGCCGACAAAGTCGAATACGTCGTCCGTCCCCGCAAAGGCCGGCCCCACGCGCTGCGCGTGATCCGCGATCTGATTGCCTTCACGCCCCGGGCGCGCGGCACCAATCTCGCCGAGGGGCTGCGCTACGCCATGAAGCTGCTGCGCCATCGCGCCATCGTGGTCGTGCTGTCCGATTTTCGCGCCGAAGGCTGGGAACAGCCGCTGGCGCAGCTGGCGGCGCGCCACGACGTGGTCGCCGTCACCGTGGACGATCCGCGCGAGCGCGTCTTCCCCGATGCGGGTTGGCTGGAGCTGGAGGATGCCGAGACCGGCCGGCGCGCGTTGCTCGATTCGGGACACCCCGCGACGCACGATCGCATCCGCGTCGCCGCCGAACGCGTGCTGCAGGAGCGGGCGCGCCGGCTTCTGCAGGCGGGCGTGGACCGCATCGCGCTCGAGACCAACGTGCCGTACGCGGCGCCGTTGCGGCGCGGCTTCGCCGAGCGCGCGCGGCGGTTGTCGCGATGATCGCCGTCCTGGCGCTCGTCGCGCTGCAGGGGGCAGGGCTGAGTGTGACGCCCGACCGGCCGACCGTGGGCGATACCGTCTGGATCGCCTGGACCGTGGCGGCGCCGGCCGGATGGCGCGTGCGCCCGCGAGCGCTCACCGGCGACGCCACGCTGGCGCCGTTGGGCGATCCGGTCGCCACGCGCACGACGGACGGCTGGCTCGTCCGCTACCCCGTGACATTCTGGACGCCGGGCGCGGTGACGCTGCCGCTGCCGACGTTGTGGCGGTCGGGTCCCGACGGCAGCGGGGATTCGCTCCCGGGGCCGGTGGCGTCGCTGACCGTGGCGAGCGTGCTGCCCGACACCGGCCGGCCGGCGCCGCGTCCCGCGCTCGCCCCGCTGCGCGAGTCGCACCCCGGGGCCTGGCCCGTAGCGCTCGCCGTCGTGCTCGCGGCGGGCCTGCTCGCGGGCGGCGTCGCGTGGCGGCGGCGCGGTCCGGCGGCCGGCGCACCCGCGGTCGCGGCCGCGCCGGCCGCTCCCGTGCCCGATGCGCGCTGGCTGGCGGCAGGCGAGCCCAAGGCGGTGGCGGCGCGCGCGGCGGCGCGGCTGCGCGACGCGATCGCGGGCGCGGGCTCGGCGCCGCGTGACGCGGTGGCGCTGCTGGCGCAGCTCGAGCGCGTCGAGTTCGCCGCCGCGCAGGGCGAAGACACGGCCGAGCTCGCCCGGCGCGCCACGCAGCTGGCGCGGGAAATCGCCGGATGAATTTCGCGCGGCCGCTCGTGCTCCTACTGCTCGTCGCCATCCCGGTATGGTGGTGGCAGCGCGCGCGGCGGCTGGCGCGCGTTGCGGGCACGCGCATGAGCGACCTGCGGCCGTTCAGCGGCGCGAGCGGCCGCGAGTGGCTCACGCGGGTGCCGCCGGGCCTGCGCTCCGCGTGTCTGGCGGC
>DATLWA010000229.1:0-7696 GCA_035576905.1 Gemmatimonadales bacterium | reverse complement strand
CCCAAGTCCACGGAGACGGGGACGAACATCAAGAAGGTGGCAGGCACGTGCTCCTGCGTCACATGGAAGCGGACCCGGAACTTCCCATCCTCCGCCGGCTCCGCCTTCCAAGCCACGTGATACGTCGGAATGCCGGTTCCCCGCACCCATTCGTCGAAGAACCAGTTCATGGGGATGCCCGCGTGCCGCTCCACCACCTGCTGAAAGTCCGCCGTGGATGCCGGCCGGCCCCGATAGGTCGCGTAATAGTCGCGTAGGGTTTCCTTAAAGCGGTCCTCACTCATCGTTCCGAAGTCGAGCATGAGGATCCGCAGCATGTGGTAGACCCACGCGCCCTTCTCGTAGATCATTACCTCGTACCCGCGCTCCACGCGCGGCGAGGCCGTGCGATAGCCGATCCAGATCGGTCCCGCGTCGTCTTTGTCGTTGTGGATGTCCGCCGCGTATTCGTCCAAGTACCTGAAGTACTCGTCGTTGTGCTTGCGCTCGGTCTGGAGGTACCACAGCGCCGAGAACTGAGCCAACCCCTCCGACAGCCATTTGTCGCGATACGACCCCTGTCGCACGCCGTTGCCCCACCACTGATGGGCCACTTCATGCGCCCGGAACGTCTCGTCGAATCCGTCGAGCGACGTATTCTGGAATGTGGCCCACGACAGGTCGATCATGCCGGGGAACGACACTCCTTCGCCGTACGGAATTTCGGTCACCCAGAAGTGTGAGGACGGGGCGTTCCCGAAGAGATAGGCGAAGAACTTCAGGCTGTTCGACACGTCGGCGGCAACGTTCTCCCGCATGTGGGCCTGCTGCGGCAGCGGGATGTAGCCCGCGTCGCGCATCTCGTTCGCGAGGGCGCGATGGGCCTCGTCCGAGAGCAAGATGTCCAGCGGTGGCGCGCCCGCCTGTTGCACGTGGTAGTTCTCGAATTGGCCGAGGTTGAAGGTGGCGAAATCCGTCGGCTGCGTGGTCACCCAGCGCGTTGTGAGGACCTTGCCCGCGACCGCGGAATCCCGACGCTCGCCGACGCTCGCCAGCGGGTAATACGGAGGACTGTGGTACGTGATGTCGAACGTCGCGACGCGCCCGCCCTGCTCATTGACCGGGTACCACGAGGCGCTCGGATCGATGAAGAACCAGTTGGCGTAGCGGTCGATCAAGTCACCGTGGTAGAACAACGTCAGGGTCGCGGAGTCTCCGGCAGCCAGACGCCGTGGGGCGCGTACCCACAGATCGCGCTCGTCCTTGACGCGGAAAAACGGTGCCGCCGATCCATCGGTCCAGCGGGCGGAATCCACCGTCAGCTTGGCGTGCAAATCGAACAGCAGCCACGGGCCGAGCGACTCGACCGGGACGAGGTCGACCGCCGCCGTCGCCGCGAAGGCGAGGTTGGCGCTGCCGGTGGAGGTGAGGCGCACGTCGAGACGGTAGGCCGGCGCGTCGAGGCGGCGGCGGTACTCCCACTCCAGGCCGGAACCGGGGAGCGGGTCCATGAGGGGGAACCGCGCCACCACCGCCCAATTGCTGCCCCACTGTATGCGGCTGACGGGGCGGAAGAGCTGCATCGGCTCGTTTGCCGCCGGATCGAGCTCGAACAGCACGGGATCGCCGTGCGTGCGCACCAGGCGCGCCAGGAACAACCCGCTGCGTTCGCCGTTCAAGAGCGGTTCCATGACGCTCGCATCGAACCCAGGGTCGTGATCGGCCTTGAGGCTGTTGATGAGATTGCGGGCATGATCACCGACCTCGTCCGGGACGACTCCCGGACCAAACGTGAGTCCCCGCAGCTGGTCGGCGGTCGAGTCGGCGAACACGAACACCGCTTCGGTGATCGTGTCGTTCAGGGCAGGTGCGTTGGCGAACCGCTGCAGCTCGGCCTGCTCGGTGGGAATCGTTGGCGAGAGAGTGAAGCGGCCGGTGCCAATGAAGACGGCGGCCACGGTGCGGCCGCCGACCGGCGAGAGGAGATACAACTTGCCTTGGTCGAGCGTGAGCTGCGCGGCGTCGCGATGCAACACGAGGTGTGCGACGTCCGCGACCTGCTCGGCCAGCGGCGTCAGATTCATCAGCTCGCGATACGGCTCGAGATAGGCGGCCGCAGGGGGCTGTTGCGCCGTCGCGCGCGCTCCTCCAACCACGAGCAGGAGCCCGGCCAACGCTGCAGATCGGCGAGACGGTGTTCGCGTGTGCATCCGGTGTAACCTTACGTCGCGTGTCGCAGGGGCGCGAGTTCGGGGTCGCCCCTACCGGTCGGGATCCAGCATATCCTCGAACCGCATCCAGCGCCGGTAGAAATAGAGGTCGATGAATCCCGTCGGCCCGTTGCGGTTCTTCGAGATCAACAACTCCGTGGCACCCTCCACGCCGCCGCCCGGGCGGTACATCTCCTCGCGAAATACCGACAGCACGATATCCGCGTGCTGCTTGACCGAGCCGAGCATGCCGTAGTCGTCGAGCGTGGGACGGGGGTCCGCCCGCTTGGGGTCGAAGCGCGGGATCTGCGATGTGACGAGCACCGCGACCTGGCGGTCGAGCGCCAGCGCCTTGAGTCGCCGCAACACCAGCGCCATGTCTTCTTCCTGCGTCACACGCGCGACGCCCGCGGGCGTCGGCACGAGCTGCAGGTAATCCACGACCACCAGGGCCAGGGCGCGCAGCGGATCGAGACTCTCTTCCATCGTCTCGAAGTCGGCCGCCGTCAGCGTGAGCGACGTCAGCGGCAACCCGCGTAGACGCACGGCCGCGCCGCCGATCCCGGCGCGCTCGGTGTCGCTCATTTTGGCGCTGCGCAGCTCGTCCACCGCCACTCGGCCCTCGATCGCCAGCGCGCGCTCCATCAGGCGCTCTTCATCCATTTCGCCCGACAGGAACGCGACGGGCAATCCCTGCTGCGCCACGCGCAGCGCGATGCCCAGCGCCAGCGCCGATTTGCCGGCGCCGATGTCGCCGCCCATGACGATCAAATCGCGCCGCCGGAATCCGCCGCCCAATCCCTTGTCGAGCGACGGGAATCCCGACGGGATAGTGTCGCCCGTGATCTCGCCGGGACGCTGCTCGTCCACGCGCTGGACCAGCGATTCGACCGAGGGGCGCTTGGCGAAGCGTCGCGTCGTCATGCTACCAATGTACGCGCCGCGCGCGCCGCGGTCGCCACCGCGTCCCCGGCTTCCGCCCCCAGCACCTCGCCCGCCGGGGCGACGAGCTGGCTCAGGACCGAGGCGGCGGCGCCTGCCGTGGCGGGCTCGAGATGCTCGCGCGCGGCCACCAGCGCGCGCTTCAGCGGCGCCGCGAGGGCGAGGCTGCCGAGGCGATGCTCGAGGGATTGCAGGCGGCGGCGGTGGTTCTTGGCGCTCACCGGCGCGGGCGGCAGCAGCCCCTCGGCGGTGCGCACGGTGAGCCACAGCGCGTAGAGCCCGTCGCGTTTGGGGCCGCGTGCGGCGGCGGCGAGCAGGTCCACCAGACGGTCTTCCACCGGCGTCGTGCCGGGGGCGTTCACGCGACGAGCCCGAGTGCCGCGGCGGCGACCTCGCCCGGGGCGATGTCTACCAGGCAGCGGTGGTGGCCGAGCGGACAGCGGCTCGAGCCCATGGCGGAGCAGGGGCGGCAGTCGAGGGGACGCTCGAGCACTGCGCTCTTCGCCTGATAAGGAAAGAAGCCGAACTGCTGGACGGTGGGGCCGAACAGCGCGACGACGGGCGTGTGCACTCCCGTCGCCATGTGCATCACGCCGCTGTCGCCCGAGACGGCGCAGCGCGCGCGTTCGAGCAGCGCGCCCGTCTCCTGCAGCGACAGCTCGCCCGCGGCGCTGACGCCGTGGCCGCCAGCCGCGAGCTGCTGCGCCACGCCGCGATCGTCCGGCCCGCCGACGATCACCGGGACGAGCCCGGCGCCGCGCAGCCGCTCGGCCAGCGCCAACCACTGTGCCGGCGGCCAGCGTTTGGTGGCGTGCGCGGCGCCGGGCGCGAGTGCCGCGAGCGGCGCATCGCCGAGGCCGCGCGCCTTCAGCCAGGCGGCGACGCGCTCGCGCGCGCTCGCGGCGAGGAAGAACTCGGGGCCATCGCTGTCGGGCCGGACGTCGAGATCGCGCGCGGCTTCGAAGTAGCGCTCCGCCACGGGCCGGTGGCCGCCGTACACGTCGAGTTTCGTGGCGATGAGGATCGTCCGCGCGATCTTGCGCTTGCTGTAGCCGCGCCAGTGGCAGTGCACCAGCCAGCGTAGCGCGGCCGTTCGGAGACTCGAATGCAGGTCGAGCCCGTGCGTCGGCGCGAGGGCCCGCAGCCGCCGCGCCAGGTCGCGCACCGACTCGTCGGGGGCGAGCGTCACCACCTCGGACAAATGCGGGTTGTCGGCCACGAGCGGCGCCATGCCCCGTTTGGTGACGAAGACCAGCCGCGCCTCGGGGTGGCGCCGCCGCAGGGCGCGCACGAGCGGCGTGGTCAGGAGGATGTCGCCGATGGAGCTGAAGCGCACGAGCAGGATGCTCAGCACGCGGGCAATGTAGGCGCGCGTTGCCCGGGTCCGCCAGTCGGACTAGTTTCCCTCCGATGCCGCGCCCCAAGCGCATTCTCTGGGTGGATGACGAGGTGGACGGGCTCGCCGCGCATCGCCTGTATCTCGAGCAGCAGGGATTCACCGTCGAGCAGGCGGCGCACGGCGACGATGCGCTCGCGCTGCTGCGGCGCCAGCCGTACAGCGTCGTGCTGCTCGACGAGCAGATGCCCGGCCGCCGCGGGCTCGACCTGCTGCCGGAAATCCGCTTGATCGATCCCGCCATGCCGGTCGTGATGGTCACGCAGAGCGAAGACGACGCCACGATGCGCGAAGCGATCGGCATCGAGGTGGACGACTACCTCGTGAAGCCCGTGCATCCGCGCCAGGTGCTGTCGGTGGTCACGCGGCTGCTCGAAGGCGATCGCATCCGCCAGCAGCGCCTGTCGCGCGACTTCGTCTCGCGCTTCCGCGAGCTCGAGGCCAAGCGCGGCGCCGCGCTGGCGTGGCGCGAGTGGGTGGAGCTCGTGGCCGAGCTGGCGCGCTGGGAGATGCGCCTGTCGGCGGGCAACGAGCCCGGCCTGCTCGAGGCGCTGCGCGCGGTGCAGCAGAGCCTGCGCAAGGATTTCGCGGGCTTCGTGCAGAAGCACTATCCCCGCTGGCTGGCGAATCCCGAAGCCGACCGGCCGCCGCTGTCGGTGGACGTGGGCGCCGAGTTCCTGGTGCCGGTGCTCAAGCAGTCGGGGCGGGCGCTGTTCATTCTCATCGACTGTCTGCGGCTCGATCAGTGGGAAGCGATCCGCGATCTGATCGAGCCGCTGTTCGACATCGAAGAGTCGCATTACTTCAGCATCATCCCCACGGCGACGCCGTTTTCACGCAACGCGATTTTCTCAGGCCTCTTCCCCATGGAAATCGCCGCGCGTCACCCCGAGTGGTGGGGCGACCCCGCGAACGAAGAAAGTCTCAACGCCCACGAGGCCGAGCTGCTGGCGGAGCAGCTGTCGGACCTGATGGGGAAGCCGGTGCCGGTGCGCTACGAAAAGCTGTTCAGCGCCTCGGACTCGGGCGAGCTGATGCGCAAGCTCCCGGCCCATCTGGCGCAGGACGGCGTGACCGCGCTGGTGTTCAACTTCATCGACCAGCTGACGCACGGCCGCTCGGAGAGCGCCATCCTCTACGAGGTGGCCAAGGACGCCGACGCGCTGCGCGGGCTCACGCGCACCTGGTTCGAGCGCTCGCTGGTGCGGGCCGCGCTGGAGGAAGCGGAGCGCCGCGGCGTGCCGGTGCTCATCACCACCGACCATGGCTCGATCCACTGCGAGACGCCCGCCACCGTCTACGCCAAGCGCGACGCCACCGCCAACCTGCGCTACAAGTTCGGCGAAGATCTGCGCGCCGAGGACCCCGAGGCGGGGATCCTCGTCGAAGATCTGAAATCGTACGGCCTGCCGGCGATGGGACTGGGCGTGCGCATGCTCGTCGCCACGGGCGACCGCTTCTTTGTCTATCCCACCAAGCTGCGCGAGTATCAGGCGCGCTACCGCGGCTCGTTCCTGCACGGCGGCGTGACCCCCGAAGAGATGATCCTGCCCGTGGCGCTGCTGACGCCCAAGGGCCACGGGGGCCGCTGAATGGGCGATCTCGCCCGGCTGCTGAAGCTGCTCCGTCCGTACAGACTCCTCTTCATCGCCGGCATCGTCGTCACGGTGCTGTCGTCGGTGCTCGAGGGGTTCACCTTCGTCCTGCTGATCCCGTTTCTGCGCGCGCTGTTCGGCGAGCAGGTGCTGCCCGCCGAGGGCGGCTCGGCGGTCGAGTCCTTGCTGCACCGCATCGCGGGACCGTTTCTCGCGTCGGGCTCGCCCGACACCGCCCTCCGTAACGTGGTGCTCGTGGTCCTCGCCGCGCTGGTCCTGAAGAACGCCACCGGGTACGCCGCGGCCTATTGGAGCGCGGTGATCCAGGAAGGCGTGGTGCGCGACCTGCGCATGCGTCTGTTCCAGCACCTGCAGACCCTGCCGCTCGGCTACTTCCACCGGACCAAGGCCGGTCAAACACTTGCCCGACTCATCAACGACACCGACCAGGTGAAGACGGCGGTGAGCGCCGCGCTGGCGTCACTGCTGCAGAACGCCGCGCTGATCGCCGTCTCGATCGCCATCCTGTTCGGCTTGTCGCCGCGGCTCACCCTCCTGGCGCTCGTCTTCGCGCCGCTGCTGGTGATCATCATCCGGCCGATGATCGAGCGTCTGCGCCTGCGCTCGCGCCAGCTGGTGCAGGAGCGCGGCGTGCTGACGAGCCACGTCGCCGAGATGATCGGCTCGGTCAAGCTGGTACGCGCCTATGTGGCCGAAGCGTTCGAGGCCAGCCGCTTCCGCGAGCTGGCCGACCGCTACCGCAAGCGCGTGCTGCGGGCCCAGCGCTTCTCCAGTCTCACCAGTCCCGTGAGCGAAGTGTTCGCCGGCGTGGTGATCGTCCTGCTGCTCTCGGTCGGCGTGCGCCTCGCCATGGGCGGCAACGCGATGCTGCGGCCCGAGGTGTTGATCACGTTTCTCGTCGTGGCGCTGCGGATGATGTCACCCGTCAAGTCGGTGGCCAACTATCCCGCGATGATGGCGCAGGCCATGGCGTCGTCGGAGCGCGTGTTCGAAGTGCTCGACCTGCCGGCCGACGAGGGCGACCGCCCGGGTGAGATCCAGGCGCGCTTCAAGGAGCGGATCGAGTACCGCAATGTCTCGTTCGCCTATCCCGGCGGGGCCGAGGTGCTGCACGACGTCGGTCTCGAAGTGCGGCGCGGGCAGGTGGTGGCGATCGTGGGACCCTCGGGGGCGGGGAAGACGACGTTGGTGGACCTGCTGCCGCGCTTTTACGAGCCGGCTCACGGCGAGATCCTGATGGACGGCACGCCGCTGACGCGCTTCACGCGCCGCAGCCTGCGCGGCCTGATGGGCATCGTGTCGCAGGACACCGTGGTGTTGAACGAGACGGCGTTCGCGAACATCGCGTACGGGCGCACCGATGTGTCGCTGGAGCAGGTGCGCGCGGCGGCGCAGGCCGCCAACGCCGCCGAGTTCCTCGAGCGCCTGCCCGACGGATACCAGACCGTGCTGGGCGAGCGCGGCACGCTGCTCTCGGGCGGCCAGCGGCAGCGCATCGCCATCGCGCGGGCGTTGCTGCGCGATCCGCCGATTCTGATTCTCGACGAGGCGAC
>DATLWA010000228.1:0-2828 GCA_035576905.1 Gemmatimonadales bacterium | reverse complement strand
AGTCGCCGTGCTCGTCGAACTTCCGCGTCGACGCCACGACCTTATAGCGCCGCAACCGGCGCAGCCGCTGCCCTCGCCGGCGGCCGAGGCGCCGCAGGCGCCACAGGAAGGCGACATCCTCGGCGAGCCGCAGCTCTTCGGGATAGCCGCCCACCGCGACGAAGTCCGACCGCCGGCAGAACACCAGACCGGTATCGAAGCGCGTCGCCCAAACCAGCGGGATCATCATCGCGTACGTTGCCGCGAGCCCGACTGACCACCGCTCGAGCGTACATCCCGTCGCCCCGCCGACGACGCGTGGATCGTCGAGTGCCGTGCGGACGGCGCCGAATGTGTCGGGGTGGACCTGCACGGTGTCGGCGTCGAGGAACGCGAGGATCCGGCCACGGGCACTGGCAGCGCCGCCGTTGCGCGCCGCGGCGATGCGGCGCTGCTCGACGCGCACCACCCGAGCCCCGGCTGCGGTCGCGAGCGCGGCGGTGTCATCAGTCGACAGGTTGTCGGCCACGATGACCTCGACGGCGCCGCCTTGAGCCGTATACCGGTCCCGCGCCTCGACCAGGGAGGCGAGGAGCCGCGGAAGAAAGCCTGCTTCGTTGTACGCGGGAATGACGAGCGAGATGTCCGGGTCGTTCACCGTTTCGGCGCTTCGAGCCGGGCCAGCTCGGCGGCCACGCTGTCGCGCTGCGGGATCAACAGCGCGTTCGCAAACACCGCGATGCGGCTGGGGTCGGGGGCGGCGATGGTCAGAGGCGCGCAGGGCGGCGGCGAACCGTTGGCGCATTGCGCGGCCGCGACACGGGCGAGGGAGGTGAGCAGGGCGAGCGGCGGCACCACGCGCATACGGCGCCTATGTTACGAGGTCCCGCGGAGGCGCGCCATGGAATGGCAGGTGATGATCGACGCGACGGGCCGTGCGGGCGCCTCCAACATGGCGCTCGACGCGCTGCTGCTCGAAGACGCGGCGCGCACCGGTCGTGCGACGCTGCGGCTCTACCGTTGGTCTCCGCCCTGCCTTTCCTTCGGCCGCAACGAGCCCGCGCTGGCACGCTATGACCGCGCGGCCATCGAGCATCGCGGCTGGGACGTAGTGCGCCGCCCCACCGGCGGCCGCGCCGTTTGGCACGAGGATGAAGTCACCTACGCCGTCGCCGCGCCGATCGCCGCGTTCGGGTCCCTGCACCAGAGCTACTGCGCCATTCACGAGCGCCTCGCCGCTGCGCTGCGGACGCTCGGCGCCCCCGCCCGGCTCGCTCCGAAGAATGGCCGCCCCGCTGGCCTCGGCGTCGGCGCCTGCTTTGCATCGCCGGTCGGCGGTGAGATCACGGTACACGACCGCAAGGTCGTCGGGTCGGCGCAGGTGCGACTTGAGTCCGCGTTTCTCCAACACGGCTCGATCTTGCTGGGGGGATCGCAGGAGAACATCGACGCCGTCAGCCGTCAGGTGTCAGCCGCGAGCTCAGCAACATCCTTGTCACAACTCCTTGGGCGGAAGGTCACGTTCGACGAAGTAGCCGGCGCAATCGTGTCGGAATGGCCGCCGGTTCTGACCTCTGTCGCCCCCTATCGCCCGCTACCGCCTTCTACCGTCTTCTCCGACCCCGACTGGACCTGGCGCCGCTAGACGCGCCGTGAAATCTTAGGAACCATGATCTCCACACTTGTTCGCTCGCCTCGTGTCGCTGTGCTGCTCCCGGCACTCCTCGCCGCCCTCGGCGGGTGCAAGGGCCAGGGTGGGTGCACGACCGAGTATTGCGGCACCGTGGTGTTCGCGGCGTCTGGTGAGCCGAGCTCGTTGCTGCCGGCGGTGTCCACGCAGGCCATCGAGCGCGACGTCTTTGACCAGGTCTTTCTGAAGCTCGCCGACATCGGCCCCGACGGCGGGACGTTCGGCGACTCCGGCTTCACGCCGGAGCTGGCCCGCAGCTGGGAGTGGACCGATCCGCTGACGCTGACCTTCCATCTCGATCCGCGACCCAGGTGGCAGGACGGGCCGCCGGTGACCGCGGCCGATGTGGCCTTCACCTTCGACGTATACCGTGACAGCATCGTCGGCTCGCAGGATCGCGAGGCCCTCGCCCACATCGCGTCGGTCACCGCCACCGATTCGCTGACCGTCGTCTTCAAGTTCCGCGACCGCTATCCCGAAATGTTCTACGACGCCACGTATCACATGCGCATTCTTCCGGCGCACCTGCTGCGGAACGTCGCGCGCGCCACCTGGCAGACCGCGCCGTTCGGGCGCGCCCCGATCGGGGCCGGTCCGTATCGCTTCGTCAGCTGGACGCCGGGCCAGAGCATCGAGCTGGCGGCGGACTCCACGTATTTCCTCGGGCGGCCGCATCTGCGGCGGCTGATCTGGAGATTCGCCGGGAACCTCAACAACGCCGTTACGATGGTCCTGGCGGGCGAGGCCGATGCGGTCGAGGTCCTCGTCACGCCCGCCAACATCGCCAAGGCCAAGGCCGATTCGGCGCTCACGCTGTACCCCTACCCCGGCTCGACATACAATTTCGTGCGCTTCAACCTGCGGGCGAACGGGGACCGCTCCAAACCGCACCCCGTGTTTGCCGACCCACAGACGCGACGCGCGCTCGTCCTCGCTCTCGATCGGCCGCAGATGGTGCAAGCGGTCTTCGCCGGCAACGCCAAGATCCCGCCCGGGCCGATGCCGCAGCTGTGGTCGTGGTTATGGAAGTCGCAACTCATCCCGGCGCCGTTCGACACCCTCGAGGCGGTGCGGCTGTTGCGGGGGCGGCACCTGAGCTTTCACCTCGCGGTTCCCTCGACCAGCCCGACCCGGGTGCAGTATGCGCAGCTGTTGCAGG
>DATLWA010000227.1:0-11324 GCA_035576905.1 Gemmatimonadales bacterium | reverse complement strand
CCCGACGGCTATCAGACGGTGCTGGGTGAGCGCGGCACGCTCCTCTCGGGCGGCCAGCGCCAGCGCATCGCGATCGCGCGGGCATTGCTGCGCGATCCGCCGATCCTCATTCTCGACGAGGCGACGAGCGCGCTCGATACCGAGTCCGAGCGGCTGGTGCAGGAAGCGATCGACCGGCTGATGCGCCACCGCACGACGCTGGTGATCGCGCACCGGCTCGCCACCGTGCGTCACGCCGATTTCATCGTGGTGTTGTCGGAGGGCCGCGTGGTGGAGTGCGGGCCCCACGACGCCCTGTTCGCGGCCGGCGGGCTGTACCGCAGGCTGTACGACCTTCAATTCCAGACCTGAGCATGCTCTCCGGATTTACGATCGTCCGCAACGCCGTGAAGCTCGACTTCTGTATCGTGCCCGCCGTGCGCTCGCTGCTCGACGTGTGCGACGAGGTCGTCGTCAACGTGGGCGAGTCGGAGGACGAGACCCGCGACGTGGTGGCGTCGATCGGCGACCCGCGCGTGCGCATCCTCGATTCCAAGTGGGACTTCAGCCGCCGCAACGAGATGCTGGGGCAGGAGACGCTCAAGGCGATGCAGGCCTGCCGCGGCTCCTGGGGCATCTACATCCAGGCCGACGAATGCCTGCACCAAGACGGCGCGCGCATCCTCAAGGAGACCGTCGCCGCGTGCGACGGCGACGAGCGGGTGGAGGGCTTGCTGGTGAAGTACCTGCATTTCTACGGCGGCTTCGACACCATTGCCACGAGCCGCCGCTGGTACCGGCGCGAAGTGCGCTGCATGCGGCTGGGCAAAGACATCCGTCCGTACCAGGGCGCCCAGGGATTTCGCGTCGGTGCGGACTATCGGAAGATCCGCGCCCGCGTCACCGATGCGGTGATGTACCACTACGGCTGGGCGCGGCCCGCCCGCGCCATCAAGGAGAAGTTGGAAATCTCGAAGACCATCTACCCGTGGCAGCAGCCACGCCTCGAGCAGGAGAAGGCGCGCGGCTATCTCGACTGGATTCCGCTCTTGAAGCCCTTCACCGGCGAGCATCCGCGGGCCGCGCGGGAATGGGTCGCGGCGCGGGCCCACGATCCCGAACGGGTGATCGGTCCGCGACGCTTGAAATTGAAGGACCTGCGGTATTATGCGTCGGACGTGATCGAGCGCCTGACCGGCATCCGCGCGTTCGAGTTCCGGAACTACACGCTTGTGTAGCGCAGCTCCGCGTCGATCGCCGCCAGGTCGTGCACGACACGGTCCCAGTTGAAGTAGGTCTCCACGGCGCGCCGGCCGCCCTCGCCGAGTCGCCGCCGCAGCGCCGCGTCGCTTAACAGCCGAATCACCGCCGCCGCCACGGCTGCCGGGTCGTAGGGGTCCACGAGCACGCCCGTCTCGCCTTCGCGCACCGCGTCCGGCAGGCCGGCTTCCCGCCCGCCCACGACGGCGAGCCCGCACGCCGAGGCTTCGGCGACGGCGATGCCGAATCCTTCGACCAGCAGGTCGTGCCGCCGCGACGCCAGTACGAACAGGTCCGCCGCGTTGTACACGGCGGGGAGATCGCTCTCGGGGACGGCGCCGAGAAACCGGACCGTCTCTTCCAATCGCCGCTCACGCACCAACTGCTCGAGATACGGGCGTGCCGAACCCGTGCCGGCGACGGCGTAACGCACGCCGGGGTGCGCGGCGCGAATCGCCGGCAGGGCGCGGATGACCGTATCGAACCCCTTGTGCCAGTCGAGCCGGGCCACGGTGATGATCCAGGGGCCGCCGTGGAGGCCGTAGCGGCGCCGCACAACGTCGGTGTCGAGGCCGGGACGAAAGCGCTCTGGGTCGGTGCCGAGCGGCACGATGCGCACGCGGTCGCCCAGCGCCGCGAGCCCGAGCTCCGCGAGCAGCCGCCGCGTGTACGCGCCGGTCCACTCGCTGATCGCCACAAACACGGACGCGTCGGCCAGCAGACCGCGGGCGGTCCAGCGCCGGACGCGCGAGCGCCGGATTTTTTCGTCCAGCAGCAACAGCTCGGCGCCGTAGGTGATGAGACCGTACGGAATCCCCTGACGGGCGCGGAGCCAGCGAGCCGGATACGCCGCGGGCTTGAGCTCGGCACACCACGCAAACGCGGGGTGGTAACGACGCGCCAACGCGCCGGCGTGAGCGGTCCAGCGCACGAGCCCCTGAATCGTGCGCAAGCGCTCGGCCGGCACGGCGACCCGGTCGACGGTGTGCGGCCACTGCGCGTCGCTCGCGGCGCTGCCGGCGTACGTACCCGTGGACACCAGAAGCGGGCGCGGGTAGCGCAGCGCGAGCTCGCCCATCATGCGCGCGATGCCGCCGCCGTGCGGCGGGAAGTTGAACCCGAGCAGCAGCGTGGGGGACGCGTCGCGCGCGCTAATCGCCGCCACCGCTCAGCGCCGCGCGCCGGGCCAGAGCCTCGCGATACACGCCCTCCGTTCCCTCAACCGTGCGATCGAGCGCGTGGTCGCGGCGTACGAGGTCGCGCGCGGCACCACCCACACGTGCCGCCAGGCCCGGTTCCCCGAGGAGCCGCTCGAGCGCGGCGGCCCAACCGCGCGGATCGAGCGGCGGCGCGAGCAGTCCGGTCACGCCGGGCGTGATCAGGTCGGGATTCCCGCCGGCGTCCGATGCGACCACTGGAAGGCCCAACGCCATCGCCTCGAGCAGCGCCAGCGACAGCCCTTCGATACGCGACGGCAGCGCGGCCACGGTCGCCAGGCGGTAGAACGCGAGCGGCTGATCCGAAAACGGCACGAACACCACGCGATGGCGGGCCGGGACCTCCGCCGCCAGGCGGCGCAGCTGCGCGTCGGGCTCGATGCCGACGCACGCCACGAGCACCGGTCGCTCGAGGAGCGGTAACGCCTGCAGCAGAATGTGCTGATCCTTGCGACGCGCCAGCACGACGATCACGGGCCGACCGTGGATCTCACCGAGCTGGGCGGCGGCGGCCGCGGTGGCCGCGGCGGGCGGAACGGCGTCGATCGTAGCGAGGTCGATCCCGTTGGGGACGGTGCGCAGCCGGCCGCCCGGATGCAGCCGGCGTCGCAGGGCGCGGGCCACCGCGTGACTCACGGCGATGGTGCGATCGGCCGACCACCCGGTGGCGACGAGCTCGAGCGGCGACGTGAGCGGCATGGTGTGGCGCGTGACGACGAGGGCCTGCGGCAGCTGCCCGCGCCAGCGCAGCCAGGTCAAGGCGCGGCGGTCCCGCGTGCTGTGACAGTTCACCACGTCCACGCGTTCGCGCGCCAGAGTGTCGGCGAGGCGGCGCGAGAGCGGCCCGAGGCGGTGGAACTCCAGCGGCACCATCGGGAGCCCGGCGTCGCCCGCCAAACGCGCCAGCACGCTGTCCACCCGGCAGCCGACGAGGACCCGGTGCCCGCGCCGGGCCAGGCGTTCGCTCAATGCGTGAATCAGGAATGTCGATCCGGCGCCGTGCGCGGCGTGCGTCACCTCCAGCACCGTCAACGGACGGTCGGCTGCCGCCATCACGTGGCCCCGGGCGGCAGCGTCCCCGTCGCGAGCATATGGCGATACATCCGCACGTAGGCCTCCGCCATCACGCGGTGCGTGAAGTGGCGCTCGGCGTGCGCCCGGCAGGCGGCGGGGTCGCGCGTCCCGATCTGCTCCGCGGCGTCGAGCATCTCAGCGAGCGTGTCGCACAACGCGCCGACCTCCGGCGTGATCGTTTCGGGCAGCGCCCCGCGCCGGGTCCCGAGCACGGGCGTGCCCGAGAACAATGCCTCGATGGTGACCAGGCCGAACGGCTCGTCCCACTGCGCCGCATTCCACAGGCAGCGCGCGCGCGCCAGGAGCGCGGCTTTGCGCTTGCCGTCCACCTCGCCGACGTATTTCACGGCGCCGGTGAAGCTGGGCCGCCAGCCGCCCGCGATGATCAGGCGACGGCCGGTTTTCTTCGCCGCTTCGATCGCCCAGTGGTAGCCCTTGGCGCTGTGGAGGCGCCCCAGGAACAGGTCCCAGTCTTCCTTGCGCCGGCGGAAGTAATAGTCGGCGGGGTCGAGGCCATTGTAGACCCACGTGGTGCTGCCGTGCCGGCGCGCGTGGTCCTGCGAGAGAAAGATCGTGTGTGGGGGCACCACGGCGGCCTTGCGGAGATTGCCATGCAGCGTCTGGACGAACGGCACCTGCGGCGCGCGGTGCACGGGGAAGTGCGCGTGCAGGATCTCGGCGTCTTTGGGTACGAATGGGGTGAGGTCGAGGCCCGGGTCGCGCAGCCGTTTGGGCGGCAGCTCCACCAGGGCGCTCGCCTCGGCGACACGGGTGCCGGGTTGCGCGATCAGCGTCACGCGGTGGCCCAGCGCGGCAAGGCCGCGGATCAGCGCGACCACGACGCGCTGCGTGCCGCCGTAACCCTCGACGGGCAGCCGGTGATGGCTCGCAACCGCGACGTGCATGGCGGCCATAGTATAAGCCGCCGATTGCTCCGCAGGGAGGCATCCCGTTAGGATTCGGGACGATGCCGCTGAAGACGTTTCTCCTGACCGACGAATTCCCGCCGATTCAAACCGGGATCGCCCGCATGATGGGGGAGATCGCCCGGCGCTACCCCAAGGGCGAGCTGCTCGTCTCCACCGGCCAGCATCGCGATTCGCTGGAGACCGATGGGCGCTTTCCCGGCGTCGCGATCGACCGTCTGCCGATGCCGACCAAGACGTTGCGCGGCGCCGTGGGCCTATTGTTCTGGTCGCGGCGCGTGGCGTCCCTGGCGCGGCAACACCGGCCACGATTCATCTGGTGCGATTCGTTGCGTCCCTGCACCTATCCCGCCAAATGGGCGCACGAGCGCGTCGGCACGAAGTACGGCATCATCGTCCACGGCGGCGACATCCTCAAAGAGCTGCACGCCATCCATCACCGGCCGTTCGCCCGCAAGACCGCGAAGGCACTGCTCAATTCCGCGTCGGCCGTCGTCGCCAACAGCCAATGGACCCGCGAGCAGGCGCAGAAGGTCCTGCGCGAGCTGGGCCTCGACTCGCACGCCGAGCGCGTCCGCGTGGTGCCGCTCGGCACCGACCCGGAGCAGTTTCGGCCCGGCATCGACACGCGCGAAGTGCGCGCCCGCTACCGGCTCAACGGCCAGCCCTGGGCGATCACCGTCGCGCGGCTCGAGGCGTACAAGGGCGTGGACACGTCGCTGCGCGCCGTGGCGCGCGCGCGGGCCAAGGGCATGGATGTGGGCTATCTCGTTGTCGGCACGGGCAAGAGGCGCGACGCCTACAAGAAGCTGGCGCAGGAATTGAAGATCGCCGACGCGGTGCGCTTCGTGGGCAACGTGCCCGACGGCGACCTCGCGGCGCTCTACAATTGCGCCGCGCTCTACATGGGCGTGTCGCGTCGCGCCGACGGCAGCCGCGTCGAAGGGTTCGGCGTGGCGCTGGCGGAAGCGTCGGCCTGCGGCGTGCCGGTGATCGCGGGCAACTCGGGCGGCCTGCCCGAGGCCGTGAAGGACGGCGAGACGGGCCTGATCGTGGAGCCCGACAACCTGGACGCCGTCGCCGAAGCGCTGGAGCGGCTGCTGACCGACCAATTATTGGCGCGGCGCTTGGGCCAGGCGGGCCGCAAAGCCGTCGAGACGAGTTACAACTGGGATCGCGTCATCCGCGACCTGCGTGAGATCGAAGCCCAGGTCGTCTGACCGTGGGCACCTCGCTGCTCCTGACGTACGACTTCCCGCCGCACGGCGGCGGCATCGCCCGCATGATGGGCGAGCTGGCGCTGCGATTCCCTCCCCAATCCCTGATCGTGTCCACCGGCCGCTCTCCCGGCAGCGCGGCGAGCGACGCGCAGCTGCCGCAGCTCGTGGATCGCGCGCCGATTCGGGCCCAACGCTTGCGCACGCTCCACGGCCTCGCGCTGTGGTCGTGGCGCGCCGGCGGGCTGGTGCGGCGCTACGCGCCCGGCTTCACATGGTGCGGTAACCTCAAGCCCGCCGCGTACCCGGCGCGCTGGCTCAAGGCGCGCTACGGCGTGCCGTACGGCGTCGCGGTGTACGGGACCGACTTGTTGTTGCTCGATTCGCAGATCCGCACCTCGACGCTGAAGCGCCGCACCACGCGCGCGTTGCTGGGCGGCGCGGCGGTGATCGTCGCGATCAGCGAGTGGACGGCCGAGCTGTGCCGCAACGTCCTCGCCACGCTCGACCTGCCGGCGGACGGCGGCCGCATCCGCAAAGTTCCCCTCGGCACGGACCCCAGTCACTTTCGTCCCGGCGTCGACCCGCGCGCCGTCCGGCAGCGCTTCGGCTTGGATGGCGGGCCGTGGCTGCTCACCGTCGCGCGCCTCGAGTCGCACAAGGGGATCGATACGACCATTCGCGCCCTGCCGGCGATCCGCGCGCGCATTCCCGGCGCGCGCTACATGATCGCCGGCAGCGGCCCGCGGCGGCCGTTCCTCGAACAGACCGTCGCCCAGCTCGGTCTGGGGGACGCGGTGAAGTTCCTCGGTTCCGTGCCCGACGCGGATCTGCCGGCCGTCTACAACGCGGCCGACCTGTACGTCGGCGCGTCGCGGCTGCACGAGCTGATGGCGGAGGGATTTGGGATCGCGATCGTCGAGGCGTCGGCGTGCGGGCTCGCCGTGGTGGGCGGGCGCTCCGGCGGCATTCCCGACGCGGTGCGCGAAGGCGAGACCGGCATCCTGGTGGACCCCGATCGTCCCGAAGCCGTGGCGGCGGGCGTGGTGCAGCTGCTGGAGGACGGCGACCTGCGCCGCCGCCTCGGCGCGAACGGGCGCCGCGCGGCGGAAACGTTCTACAACTGGGAGCGCGTGGGGCGCGACTTCATCCGGATTGACGCTGAGTTTCGGCGACCGGAGCAGCGCGCGCGCTGATCGCGTATGTCGGGCAGTGCCGGATGAACCAGCCGTCGGTGGGGCTCCACTCCTGCTCCGGTTGCGTCACCACCGCCTTGCCCTGCGCGTCGAGCACGAACATGCCCTGCGGCGCCTGCACCAGGCACGCGCCGCAGCCGATGCAGCGATCCCGCTCCACCCGCACCAGCACGCGCCGCCGCGGATAGAGGCCCGCCGCGCCTTTCTGCGGCCACTCGGCCGGCCGCGCCAACGCCGACTTCATCACCCGGTAGCCTTCCTCCACCATCTCGCGAATGTGATCGAAGGAAAACAGCGAGATGTGCTCGACCCGCGGGTGCAGCAGATACAGCGGCGGCGTGGTCCAGAGCCGCATCCGCAGCTCGAACTCCGATTGCATCGCCAGCTCGGTCGCGCGCGCGAACACCGCCGCGAACCCCTCTTCTTGTGTGTCGGCGCGGAAGGCGCTCGACGCCGAGACGTCGACCCCGATCACGATCGTGCCGTCCACCGCCTTGGCCGCGCCCACCGGCAGGTTGTCGAGCACCGCCCCGTCCACATAAAAGCGGCCGTGGATCTCGTGGGGCGGGAAATATCCGGGCAGCGCGCAGGAGGCGAGCACGGCGTCGGCGACGGGGACGTCGTCGAGGCCGTGCAGACCCCAGAACACCTGCATGCCGGAGTTGATGTCGACCGAGTTCACGACGACCGGCGGGTCGAGCTCCTGAAACGTGGCGTCGCCCACCAGGCGGCGGGTCAGCTCCGCGAGCGGCTCGCGTTTGAACAGGGCGGGGGAGCGCATGCGCTTGAACGCCATGTCGGCGTGCGCCACCTGAAAGACGTCTTTGCGCTTGAGGGCGAACGCGATCTCGCGCAGTTCGGGGATGCTGCGGCCCGCGGCCCAGGCCGCGCCGATCAGCGCGCCCACGCTCGACCCGATGATGTGCGCCGGCTTGAGCCCGCGCTCCACGAGCGCCTGCAGCACCCCGACGTGGGCCAGGCCCTTCATGCCCCCGCCGCCCAGGACGAGTGTGAAGCGTGTGTTGGGATCCACCGCGCGCGCCGCTTGCCCTGAGGGTGAGTGCCCGGGTAACGTAGTCGAGAACCCTATGACGGCGCCACTCATTTGGCGGCGGCTCGCACGTGACCGCTGGGCACTCACGGGCCTCGCTATCGTCCTCGTCCTCGCCGGCCTCGCACTCGCGGCGCCGTGGCTCGCACCCGGCGACCCGGTTCGCGGCGACCTCGCGACCAGCCTGCACGCGCCCGGCGCGGCGTTCCTGCTCGGGACGGACCAGCAGGGCCGCGACGTCCTCACGCGCATCCTGTTCGGTGCGCGGCTGTCGCTCACCGTCGGCGTCGTAAGCCAGGCGATCGCGCTCGCATTAGGGCTCGCCCTCGGTCTCGCGGCGGGGTACTACGGCCGCTGGACCGACGCGCTGATCATGCGCCTCGCCGACGTCACCCTCGCCTTCCCGCCGTTGCTGCTCCTCATCGCCATCGCCGCCGCCGTTCGCCCTTCGCTCCCCGTGATCTTCGTCGTGATCGGCGTGGTGGGCTGGGCCGGCATGGCGCGCCTGGTGCGCGGGCAGGTGCTGGTCACGCGCGCGCTCGACTACGTACAGGCGGCGCGCGCCCTCGGCGCCTCCGATGCGCGCATCGTGAGCCGTCACGTGCTGCCCAACGTGCTCGCGCCGGTGATCGTGGCGGCCACGCTCGGCGTCGGCGGCGCGATCATGGCGGAGGCGGCGTTGTCCTTCGTGGGATTGGGCGCCGCGCCGCCCACCCCGTCCTGGGGTGCGATGGTGGCCGAAGGCCGCGACCTGCTGCGCGTGGCGCCGTGGGTGTCGCTGTTTCCGGGGTTGGCGATCGGCCTGACCGTCGTCGGCATCAATCTGCTGGGCGACGGACTGCGTGACGCCCTGACCGCGCGCGCCGCATGACGCACGTCGTCTCGCACCCCACCCGGCTCAAGGCCATCCGCGATACCTGCAAACGGATTCGCCAGGCGGAGTTTCCCTGGACGGCCGACACGGTCTACTTGAACAACGCGTCCAGCGGGCCGATCCCCGAGCGCACGCGCGCCGCGTTGGACCAGTTCAACGCCAAACGCACCGCGCCGCACTTGCTGCCCGATCGCGATTTGATGGGGCTGCTGCAGGCGGGGCGGGATCTCGTGGGCCAGCTGATCAACGCCGAGCCGGGGGAGGTGGCGCTCGCCACCAACACGAGCTACGGGCTGAACCTCGCGGCCACGGCGCTGCCGATCGAGCCGGGTGAGACCGTGCTCGTCTCCGATCGCGAATTCCCGGCGAACGTTTATCCGTGGCTCATGCTGAAGAAGCGGGGCGTGAAGGTGGAGCTGGCGCGCTGCACGCCCGAAGGTTGGCCCGACGAGAATTACCTGGTCGAGCGCGTGGCCGATCCCAAGGTGCGCGTGCTCGCCGTGTCCTACGTGCAGTTCGCCAACGGCTTCCGCGCCGATCTGGCCCGGCTGTCGGCGGCGTGCCAGCGGCACGGCACGTTCCTCGTGGTGGACGCGATCCAGGGCGTGGGCAACTCGCTGCTCGACGTGCGCCAGACGCCGGTCGACATTCTCGCCTGCGGCGGGCAGAAGTGGCTGCTCTCGCCCTGGGGGTCGGGCTTCGTCTACGTTCGCAAACAGCTGATTCCGCAGCTCGAGCCGGCGGTGACGGGTTGGATGGCATTCGAGGGCACCGACGATTTCTCGCGGCTCACCGAATACAATCCCAACTTTCGCACCGACGCGCGCCGCTTCGAGATGGTGACGCTGCCGTACCAGGATGTGTACGGCATGGTCGAGTCGCTGCGGCTGCTGCTCGAGATCGGGATCGCGGACATCGCCGAGGTGACGCGCGCGGCGCACGAGCCGGTGCTCAAGTGGGCCGACGCGCACGGGGTGCGCATCGCGTCACCGCGCGACGACGTGCACCGCTCGGCGATCCTGTGCGTGGCGCCGGAGCGCGCGGTCGAGGCATTTCACGCCGTCAAGCGCGCCCACATCGTGTGCTCCTTGCGTGAGGGCGCGATCCGGCTGTCGCCGCACTTCTACAATACCGTCGAGGAGATGGAGAAGGTGATCGACGTGCTGGATGCGGTGGTGTGATCAGCCGCGCCGGCGCAGCAGGGCGTAGTCCTTCTTTCCCTTCCTGAGCAGCAGGTTGCCGCCCGCGAGCCAGTCGCCGGCCGCGATCTTCCGGTCCACGTCTTTCTCGCGCTGCTGATTCACATACACGCCGCCCTGCTCGATGGCGCGGCGCGCTTCACTCTTGGATTTCGCGAGCCCCGCCTGCGCCAAGGCGTCCACCAGCGACACGCCATCTCCGGTCATCGTGGTGGTTGGAATCTCCCGGGCCATATCATCGAAGGCCACTGCACTCACCTGGCGTGGATCAAACTCTTGGAAGAGAACGGCGCTTACCTCGGTAGCGCTGCGAGCAGCGTCCTTTCCGTGCACGAGGGACGTTACGTCCACTGCCAGCATCGATTGTGCTTCACGGCGACTCGGGTCCTTCTCATGGAGCTTCATGAGCGCTGTGATGCCGTCGGGTCCGTCCTTGGGCCGCTCTGTAAAGAGCCTCAGATACTTCTCGACATCGCGGTCGTCCACGTTCATCCAGAACTGGTAGAACTTGTAGGGCGAGGTCTGCGCCGGGTCGAGCCACACGGCGCCCTCTTCGGTCTTGCCGAATTTTTTCCCCGCTGCGGTCGTGACCAGCGGCGCCACCAAACCGTGCGCTTCGCCGCTCTCGACCTTGCGGATTAAATCGGCGCCCGCCGTGATGTTGCCCCACTGATCGCTGCCGCCCACCTGCAGCGTGCAGTGCTGCGTGCGGAACAGGTGCAGGAAGTCGAACGCCTGCAGCAACATGTAGCTGAATTCGGTGTAGGAAATCCCGGCTTCCATCCGGCCCTGCACGGACTCCTTCTGCAGCATCACGTTGACCGTGAAATGCTTGCCGACGTCGCGCAGGAAATCCGTCAGCCGCTGCTCCACCAGCCACTTGGCGTTGTCGAGCAGCAAGGCGGCGCTTGCACCGGGGCCGAAATCGAGAAAGCGCGCCATCTGGTCGCGCTGGCGTTGCAGGTGCTCGCGAATCTGCTCCTTGGGAAGCAGCGGCCGCTCGGTGCGCTTGCCCGACGGATCGCCGATCAGCGACGTGCCGCCGCCCATCAGCACGATGGGCTTGTGCCCGTGTCGTTGAAAATGGCGCAGCAGCATCAGCGGCAGCAGGTTGCCGAGCTGCAGCGACGGAGCGGTGAGATCGAAGCCGCAATAGAGCGTGACCGGGCCCTTGGCCAGGTGCGCATCGATCCGGGGCGTCGCGTCCTGCACGAAGCCCCGCCACTCGAGTTCCTTGAGGAGGTCGGTCATGGCGCGGAATCGTACTGCGAGCGGCCGGATGCTGGCAAGCAGGTTGGCCCTTCACTAGGTTGTCACGCATGGCGTTCGTG